>JAHIZR010000478.1 GCA_018814465.1 bacterium
AAGCGCTATTGAAAAGCAAAAGCCTCCGATCTGTGTGACCAGAGGCTTCAGCTTAAGTTGGTTGACGCCGCCGACTCTTTACTTCAACAGCATCATTTTGCGGATCGCGGTAAAGTCGGCAGCTTCCAGCTTGTAGAAATACAAACCGGAAGGCAGATTCGCCGCACTGAAAGTCACCGTATGGAAGCCGGCGGAATAGAAACCGGAGGCTGCCGTCGCGACCTGCTGTCCGAGCAGGTTGCTGACGGTTAGGTTCACGTTGGCGTCATGGGGCAAGGCAAACTGAATCTCGGTTGCCGGGTTGAAAGGATTCGGATAGTTCTGGCTCAACTCGAATTCCGTGGGGAGTCCGGTTGCCGGATCCGTAACCGCTTCAATGACTCCCGACCCCAGCAGCAGAATTTGATAGGCTTGATCATTATGCGAGTTGTTGTTCAGGACCACGCGGCCATTATAAACGCTCTCAATTGTCGGAGAGAAGGTCAAAGTTACTTCCTGCGAATCCAGCGCCGCAATCGTGTAGGTGGCTTGATCGAAGACATAGGAGTTCGAGAAGCTGGGCGGAGTGTAGCTGAATCCGGAAATTACGAGATCATCAAGATTACCGCGATTATTAACCCAGAACGAGAGAGGCGAAGATGTACCCGTTAAGACCTGTCCGAAATTCAGAGAGGCAACCGAAACTTCAATGATCGGGTAGGGCGGGATAGCCGATGATGTGTCGATATATACCTGAATGCAGGCATTCCCGCCGTCATCGGAGAACCATTCCGCGCCTTCACTGGACGGCTGCCAGGCGATGATCGGCATGCCCAGATTGCCGGCCTGATTCGGCTGGTCGTTGTCATAGCCTTGGGTGATGGCTCCGGCAGTATGATAAATGTGAGCCACCGTGAAGGAGCCGCCGAAAATATCCACAGGATCTTCAAGCGTTATTTCATTCCATCCCGCAACGACAGTAGGATTACCGATCCAGACGGCTGATCCAGTCGGAGAATCATCTTCTTCACTGTTCAGGAAGATACGGAAATCAGCGGTACCGGGACCACCGACATCAACGCGGATTCGAGTAACTTTTGCAGGATAGGAAGTCGGCGTGAAGGACAGCGCCCAGCCGTTCCCCTCGCTGAAGCCGGAGTAACCATCGGCATCATCGTTATCATCATAGAGGAACCAGCGCGGAATGTCGCCGACGTAGAAGCGGAGATACGATTCATTGTTTTCAGCCAACGCGTCACCCGCTACGTCGACCGTGCATGTTGCGAAGTAAGTGCCTTCGTCCACGACGGTCAATGACCCTGTAGAATTAATGACTTCAGCGGCTCCCGCATTCAGCGTCCCGCCGGTATAGGTTTCGGTGAAGACAACCGATTGATCCGGACCTTCAACAGACCAGGTAGCCGTATAGGATGTCACTGCTGATGTACCGAGATTCTCGATGTAAGCACGAAAAGTTATGGCATCTTCCGGCAGGAAATTGAAGCCGGATTCGCCGGAAGGCCCCTGATTAAAGCAGTCGCTGGAAGAAAGATCGGTAAAGGGTTCAACGACGCCGCCCGCGCGAATCAGCCAGTCACCACCCGTCTGCGTGATATAGGTGCCGAACTGATTATTCGAATTCACCCACGCACTGCGCTGGGTGGTTGTGCCAGAGTCAAGAATCGGCTTGAATCCTGTTGTGCCTTGGGGGCCGCCGGGAACGGGACCGATAACGGCATAAAAGTCCGTGCCGGATGCGATATTGACAGTTTGATTCAGATCACCCTGCGCCCAACCGAAGGCGGGAACCGGACCGGGAATCACCGCGGTGGCCAGAGCTTCACCTTGAACCGGTCCATTGGGGCCATAGATATAGATGTTGCAGTCCGCGTTGGATTGGTCTCCATCCACAAGCAGGATATAAATCTCATGCAATTCAAAAGCGGCCGGAGCCGTAAACCTGACCCGAACCCAGTAATTCAGCTGCGGCTGAAAAGTAGACGTGCCACCATCATCATAACGAATGGTGTCCGGCTGCTCATCAAGAGCGGCTGAAATTATGGTCATCTCGTGAGGGATATCCTTGAGCGTCATGGCCGTGAAATCATCGGCCAGCGCAGTTGCTGCCATCGCTGCAAAGCAAAGCATTAAAATCAATGTGATGTTGCGCATGGTGAGTCTCCTTTAAGGTGGATGTTGATTATGTTTGTAGCGCTATTTTAATTTTCGTATAGCTTGTTTGTTCTGATGTACTCCAGCACTGAGCGCGGCAGCAACCGCGACGAAACAGCTCCCCCTTTAATGCTCTCGCGGATTTGTGTCGCGGAGATATCGACTAATGGCGTGTTCAGGATGCGGACTCGCGCCTTGTAGTCAGGACGCGCGTCCTCCAGATTCACCCCCGGACGAGGCAGAACAGCGATTTTCGTATCCCGAAAGATCGCTTCAGGATCGTGCCACAGAGGCATCTCCAACAGGGAATCCGCGCCGATTATGAGCCAAAGTTCACGCTCCTTGGGCGGCAGGATCGCGATAATTCGCCGAACAGTATCCGATGTATAGGCCGGACCCACAGCCGATTCTTCGAAGTCGGCGCATTCCAGCCGAGGAAACTCCGCAAGAGCAAGCTGAAGCATTTTCTTGCGATGCGCATAGGGAGTCAGCACGAGATGCTCTTTGTGCGGCGGTTGAGGATTGGGCAGCATCAAAATTCGATCCAGCTCCAGTTCCCGCCGCGCCGCTTCAAGAGGTTTCAAATGTCCGTAATGAACGGGATCAAACGTTCCGCCGAACATCCCCAAACGAATCATTGATTGGACTCGCCTTCAGGCTGTTGAGCCTTGCGCTCCAGAGCGATTTGCATCAGTTCAGTCGCTCTTCCGAAACCGCCGCCATCAGGGAAACGCCGCAAATAATTTTCGAATTCCTCATGCGCGCGCCGCCAGTCTTTCAGCCGATAGTAGGACCTGCCAATCAGGAACTGCGCGCGTTCCGCCTGCGAGGTGTCATAATAGTTCGCGACCAGCGCTTTTGCATATAGAATTGCGGAAGCGTATTCGCCGACTTGATAGTAGAGTTCGGCCGCCCGATATTCCTTTAATGCCAATTTCTCGCGAGTCGCCGCCATATAGGAATACGCGCTGTCACTCAAGGCATGTCCCGAATAGTCCTCAAGAAACCGCTGGAAGGCATCGAATGATTTTTTCGTAAACTCCTGATCGAGCGAATAGTGCGGAGCAAGTTCATAATAGCTCAACGCTTCATAGAAGGATGCATCACCGGCGAGTTCACTGGATGGGAACCGAGTAAACAACCGGTTGAATTCATCCGCGGCAACCAGGTAATCGCTCAACTCGAAGCTGCAGCGTCCGAGATAGAAATAGGCGGAATCAATGATCGCCGATCCGGAATAGTTGAGAGTGATATCGCGCAGAAGCTGCTGCGCGCGATAGTAGCGTTCGTGTTCGAACAGCTCCTTGGCGCGCGCCCAGTCCACATTCACTCCGTCTTCGGAAAGGCGGTGTCCGCGTTTGGCGCATCCCCCGGCGAAGACGAGCATCACAGCCGCAAGCAGAACCGCGGCGATCAGATAATTAGTTCGGCTCAATCGTAGGTGTTGATATAAGTTCAAGTAGATTCCTGTTAACGGCTTCTCACGGAAAACAACAAAAAGATTGCGGCTCCAGTGACGGCAATCATTCCGAGTGGGAGAAGCCAGGGTTGTGAAGCGCCTGTCGGCAGCGTCGAGTCGGCGGACAGAGCAAGCATTCCAAAACTTGGCAGCAAAGAGTCCGCTTGCAGCGAATCGCCGGCTGATAATTCAACCGTCTGCGCAAATCCCGCCGCACACAGCAGACAGAAAATAAAATAACATAAAACAGCTTTTCCGCGCAACCGGGAGAGCATCGCTTACAACCTCCAGCCGAAGGTCAGGGAGCCGATTCCGATTTCAGGCCGCCGTTGGTTGTAGACAATTGCCAGCGCAAATTGAACCAGATCATCCGGCACCAGCAGGCGGGCGGCGCGGTTTCGAATCCAGTTTACGTCTACCAACCCCACTCCGGTCGTCAGCGCCCAGCGATGACTTCGCGAGAATTGAATGCCGCCGGCGCGCAAGGCTATCGATCGAGCAGGCCGCCATTCGATTCCGGCGCGCGGTTCCAGAAACGCGGGCTTGTCGGATTCCGTCAAGTTCATTACCTGAAAAGTGACTTTGACCGCTTCGCGGTCCAGCGCGATTCCGGCAGAGGTCGAAGAGTCCGACCGCCGGTCAAGCGGGTGCCAATAGCGAGGGCCGGAACTCGGGAAACGCTGGTATTGAACTCCGACCTGAATGCCGCGCGGTTTGAGGATCACGCCATAAGAGTAGGCCTCGTCCTCGGGATAGGCGTAGCGATAGAAGCGGTCCACTCTTCCCCCTAATGCAACGCGCGGGTGCAGCAGAAGTTTCATGATGATGCTGTTCTGATGCAATCCCAGAGAGCTTTTTGATTCAAAGTTGTGATAGCGTCCCGGATCGTCCTTCATCATGATCGGCTGTGAAAGCAGCAGCGCGACTGCGATCTCCTTTTTGCGAACCGCAACACCGTTCACCAATAATCTCGCGACATCAACAATCTGCTGAGCATCCGCCTGAGTTTCAGCCTCGTCCGCGATATAGTTCTTGATTTGCCACATTCCACCCGGATTGAAAAAAAACGAGATCTGTTGGCGGGATTTCCTCGGAAAGCAGGTCATCCCTGCTGGATTGATGCTCTGGTTCTGGGGCGCATAGTCCAGCGCCAGCGTACTTGCTCCCATGGCCAAATCGCGGCTGTAGGACGGATTCGGCGCCAGTGAATACCACTCGAAACCCAACACCGGAGACCACCAGATATCACAGCACAACAAGCAGACCGCTATCCAGAATCCTGTTTGCCGCATTATCTTCTCTCCCCCCCTGCCTTTCCCGCCCGGCGAAACCGAAGCATGACGAGCAGACCAAGCAACAGGCAAAGGTAAAAGGGATACCAGAATGATTCCAGTCTGACCGCGAGCGTCCGGTCGCTGCGCAAGGGTAGGGATCCTTTCAGATACCCCGCCTGATCGTAGCCAAGGGTACTCTGAAATCTGCCGCTGGGCAGAATCAGAGCGCTGATGCCCGTATTGGCGGCGCGGACAATGCTGCGCCGAGTCGCGACCGCGCGCAGGCGCGACAGATAAAGATGCTGATAGGGTCCCGATGTGTCGCCATACCAGCCGTCATTTGTGATGTGCGCAAGAATTTGCGCACCGTGATTCACCATGTAGGCAGCGACGTACGGGAAACAGACTTCAAAACAGATCAAACAGGCAAAGGGCGGAATACCTGTATTCTCGAAAACGGTCGGATGCTCCGCCGGCATGAACTCCGCCTGACCCAGCCGGATATTCCCCAGAAAGGGAAACGTCTTCTGCCATGGAATACGCTCGCCAAAAGGCACGAGCTGCACTTTGGCGGTGCTTTGCAGTTCAGCGGTGTAAGGCTGCACCACGAAAGCCGCGTTATAAGGAACGCGATCCTCCACCGCCGCGGATTTGTAGTCGGTCGCCCCGGTAACGATGACGGCATTCAGAGTGTCGGAGAGTTCATTCAGAGCGGTTCGCGCCCAATTGCGATAGCGCAGCGGGGTCGGCGCAGCGGTTTCAGGCCAGACGAGAAGACTGATCTGTTCTCCGAGCAGCTCATGTGAGATGTCCACATGATCCTGAAGAATCTCTTCGGCGTTCATTTGCCATTTTATTTCCGCGGGAGTATTCGCCTGTACCGCCGCGACATTCAATCTGTGGCCGCTTTCATCCACTTGCGCCATGCGAACCAATCCATAGATCATGGGCAGAACAAAAACAACGGCTGTAATCCATCTCCAGCTTCTGATCGGATCCATTCGGCGGAGCTGCAGGAAGACGAGCCCGTTTATGAGCAACACCCAGAATGAAACACCATACCAGTCACCGAGATCCGCGATCTGGATCGCAGGCAGAAATGTTGTTTGCGTCAGCGCCCAGTTCGCCCACGGGAAGCTGAATTCTCCCGTTCCCCAAAATATTTCTTCGAGCAGATAAAAACTTACAAAGGTCAAGGATGCGAAAAGCGGTCCGTGTCGTCTGTTCACCGCTGCGGTCAACCAAGAAGCGAACCCCCAAACCGTGCCCAGAATGAGCGTCATCGCAATCACGGAAGGCCAGGCGAAATACCACGGAGCTCCGCTGTTAAAACCGATCCAGTAGATAATCCCCCAAAAGAAAACCAAGCCCGCGCCATAAGCGGTCCAAAACGGATGACGGGTGGAAGCAGCGGTCGCCGTGAACAAGAACGGAACCATTGCGATATAGGCTAAAGGCCATAAACCGATCGGCGGAAAGGCCAATATTCCAAGCAGGGCCGACAACCACAGGCCGCGCTTTTCCAGAAATCGCGTGATCAACTCTCCCCGATTTCGACTTCCCGGTTCTCGGAGGCAGCCTTGTAGGTTGCTTCAACAATCCGCATCAAAGCGGCCGCATCCTTTCCGGGGGAAAGCGCTTTAGTCTCACGCATGAGCAGCTTCAGAAAATGATCAACTTCATACTCATAGGAGCGCTTGTAGAGATTCTGCGTCCGTAAGTTTTTGCCGGCGGGCGTTACATTGACAAGATTTCCGCGTATTTCTTTCGTTATCTTCAAGGGATCCAATTCCGCCATGCCCTTATCTCCGCTGAATACCGTGAAAGCGGCATTCTCATCCGACATATAGGACCAAGTCGTATTCAGCATAATCGTGCTGCCGCCGGACAGGGAATAGAAAGCGCAAACCGTGTCTTCCACGGGCAATCCCAAGCGATCCTTCATCATACTGGCGCTGACACGCTGGACTTTGGGATTCCCCATTATCCAGAGGCAGACATCCAGGAGCGGAAGTCCCAGATCCATCATGACTCCGCCACCGGAGATTCTGGCGTTAGCGAGCCACGGATTACGGGACCAGTTCGATTTCCGTTTGAGCCAGCCGGCGCGGACAATTCTCACTTTGCCGAGTTCACGGCCTTCCACAAAATCATGGAGAATCATCGAATCCGGACGGAAGCGAAGATTCATCGCCACCATGAGTTTCCGGTTCGCGTTTTTCGCTGCTTCGACCATGCGAAGAGCTTCATCCGCGCGGCGAGCAATCGGCTTTTCAACAAGAACGTGTTTTCCCGCGGAGAGGGCGGCTAAGGCAAGCGCAAGATGAGAATTGGTGGGAGTGTTGATGTGAACAGCATCAATATCATCGCGACTGAAGATTTCATCCGGATCGCGATAAAAGCCGGGAATCTTGAATTTCTCGGCGACTTTGACCGCCTTGTCGTATTCAAGATCGGCAATAGCAACCAGATCGGCATACTTATGCTTTTTAAGGATGGGAATATGGACCAGTTGGGAGATTCCGCCTGCTCCAAGTATGCCGATTCGTAGCTTTTTGGACATCGCTCAGTCGGTAGTGTCTGTGGGAGCCGCGCGGGATTCGTCCAAATAGGATTGAAGCATAATCACCGCCGCCGGCATATCCAGTTTGCCGCGCTGCTTTTTCTGTGAGACACCGAGCCGTGACAAAGCGCGGCTGGCATCCTGAGAAGTATATCTCTCATCCCAGCGCTTCGTCCGATAGCCACGCTGCTCAAGTTTCTTGATGAATCCGTCAACCTCGCGGGCCTTGGGTCCAACTTCACCGCGAAGTGTCAAAGGATAACCGACAACGATCAGCTCGACGGTTTCATCTCGGACCGTCTGTTCCAGTCGCGCAAAAAACTCCGCTTCATCCGAGGACCAGACGCCATAACCGACCGCAAAAGACTTACGGTCGTCCGATATGGCAACTCCGATGCGACGCGATCCCCAGTCAATCCCGAGGATGCGCGACACAATCAAGCAGATGTTGAAATTTGATCCAGCGGCTTCTTGAGGGCTTCCTTCAAGAGCTTGCCGGGTTTGAAATGCGTCTTGCGGCGCGCCGCAACATAAATGATCTCGTTTGTCTTGGGATTGCGAGCTTTGGGTTTCGGCTTCGTCTTCTTGACTTCAAAGACTCCGAAATCGCGAATCTCAATCCTCAATTCCGGTTCATCGCCAGCCATGATCTCACGGAGAACCGTGAATGTGTCGTTCACGACTTTCGCGACCGTATCCGGCCGCTCCTGGCTGCGGGTCGCCACTCTTTCAACAACATCTTTCTTAATAAAGGTCCGCATTAGGCCTCCTTCGATGCTCCTCGAGCAGAATCTATAAGTAAGTTAGTTCGATTATTCGGTAGGAATATCTTCATCGAGCCGCTCGGCATGAACGACTCCTTTAATGGCACGCATGCGCTTCATGATTCTGGTAAGATGATTCAGCGATCTCACTTCTAGCACCAAGCGTCCGATAGCGAACGTATCCTCGCGCTTCATCTCGATATAGAGAATATCCACCTTCTCTTTGCTCATCGCACTGGTCAGTTCTCCCAGCAGATTAGTGCGGTCGGACGCCATGACTTTAATCCGCACATTGAATTTCGCTTCACGATCGACATCCCAGTCCACAATGATGTTGCGTTCCGGCCGCTTCATCAGTTCAGGAATGTTCTTGCAGTCGAGCCGGTGAATGGTCACTCCCCGTCCGGTCGTGATGAAGCCGGTGATGCTGTCGCCGGGGAGCGGCTGACAACACTTGCCGAAGGTGATCGCGACATTTTGCATGCCGTGAATACGAATTCCGGCATCCGACCCCTTGACCCGCTGGATGACCCGAGACAGCACTCCACCAAAGGGCTTGCCCGCGGCCTCCGGTTCGGGAACAAGCTTTTTCATGACGGATTCCGCCGTCAAATCTCCCGCGCCGATAGCCGCCAATAGGCTTTCCGTCGACGTATGCCCGAATAACTGAGCGACTTCGGCTAAATCCTTGTCCGACTTTTTGGTGCGGACTTTCTGAAGTTCGCGGACGATAATCTCGCGGCCAAGCTTCAGGGATTCTTCGTAGTGCTGATCCTTGAGCCAGCGCTTGATTTTCGTGCGGGCACGGCTGGTTTTGACGAATTTCAGCCAATCAGGATTCGGCTTCTGATTGGGAGAAACGATAATCTCGACCAGATCCCCCGATTTCAGTTCGGATTTCAGTGGAGCGATCTCGCCATTGACTTTGGCGGCCATCGCATGCAGGCCGATATCCGTATGCACCGCGAAGGCGAAGTCAACCGGAGTCGCCCCGGTGGGCATGGTCAACAGCCTGCCCTGCGGAGTGAAGACGAAAATCTCGCCCTCGAAAAGATTGATCTTCAGGTTCTCGAGGTATTCCCGGGAGGAACCGCTGTCCGATTGAGAATCCAGAATCCCGCGGAGCCATTCCAACTGCGCATCCAGCTCCTTTTGGGAAGCTCCCCCCTCTTTATATCTCCAATGCGCCGCGATACCGTATTCGGCCAAACGATGCATTGATTCGCTGCGAATCTGAATCTCGATCTTGCGCCCCTGCGGTCCGAAAACCTTGGTATGCAGGGACTGATAGAGATTCGATTTGGGCGTCGCGATATAGTCGGTAAACTTATCCTGAATCGGAGTATAAAGCGAATGCACGACGCCTAAGGCGAAATAGCAATCCTCCATTCGAGGAACGATGATGCGAAGCGCCAGCAGATCCAGGATTTCCTCAAATGAAAAACCGCGCTTCTGAATCTTGTTGTAGATCGAATAGAGATGCTTCGCGCGGCCCACGACGCGCGCGTGAATCCCGACGCGTTCAAGTTCGGCGCTGATTTTCTCGATCTGCTTTTCGATGATCCGCTGCCGGTCATTGCGCCGCAGTTCCACTTTCTGAGCGAGTTCATGATAGGCGCGCGGTTCCAGTACTTTGAAGGCGAGATCTTCCAGTTCCCACTTGACCTGATAAACACCGAGCCGGTGAGCCAGCGGCGCGAAAACATCCATCGTTTCAAGGGCGATGCGCTCCTGCTGACGGCGCGTCAGGTGGCTGATGGTGCGCATGTTGTGCAGGCGATCGGCGAACTTAATCAGAATGACGCGCAGATCCTGACACATCGAGAGCAGCATCTTGTGCAGATTCTCGGCCTGCTGCTTCTCCTTGGACTCGTACTTGAGTTCGGGAATTTTCGTGACACCGTCGACAAGATTGGCAACCGCGTCGCCGAACTCCGCGCGCAGCGATTCGATTGACACATCCGTATCTTCGACCACATCATGCAAAAGCCCCGCCGCCGCGACGATCGCCCCCAACTGCAAATCGGCAAGAATAATCGCCGTCGCTAAAACATGTGAGATATAGGGTTCACCGCTGCTGCGCCGCTGATTCTTGTGAGATTCATAGGCGAAGCGAAAGGCGCGCTCGATGAGATCAAGATCCCCTTCCGCCGCCTGATCGGCGATGCTCTGCCGCAGCCGCTCGAAATCCTTGAGGATTTCCGGCTCCACGGTCCGGTAAGCAGGATGCGTGAGCTTCGGAATTATGGGTTTATCATTCAGTTTCTCGGCAGCGTCCAACGAACCGTACCTATTTTCACAGTTTACTTTGCTATTTCATCAGAACGGCTGGCTGTCGTCCTCGTATTCCCCGGACTCCGTTTCTTCATCTCCGGCGATCACGGGCGGTGTTTCCGATGTGATCGGCTGGAAGGTGGTCAGCTTCCCGACAAAGGCCAAAGGCACACTGCCGGTCGGACCGTTACGATTCTTGGCAACGATGACTTCGGCCAATCCTTCGATCGGATATTCGGTGCCGGCGATTTCGTAGTTTTTCCCCTTGATGAAGTCCTTGTACATTTCGGGCCGATAGACAAACATGACAATATCGGCATCCTGTTCAATCGCACCTGAATCGCGCAAGTCCGACAACATGGGTCGCCGATCGCCGCCGCGAGTTTCCGGCGCGCGGGAGAGCTGCGAGAGACAGACAACCGGAACTTTCAGTTCCTTGGCAAGGTTCTTCAGCGATGCGGACAGATAAGCGACAAACTGCTGCTGATTGTCCGCCATGACGGGCGGTTGAATCAACTGCAAATAGTCAATGACAATCATGCCGATCTTGTGCTCCATCCAGAGCTGACGGGCGCGGGCGCGCAGGGTGCCGATTTCCAGACCGGGCTGATCATCGAAGTAGATCGGCAGTTCCGCGAGCTTGGCGGCCGCTGTTGACAAGCGGATGTAATCATCCTTCTTCAGCCTTCCCGTGCGCAGGTTCTGCAGCGGGATGTGCGCTTCCCCGGCGAGCATTCTCATGACCAGTTGGCGAACCTCCATTTCGAGCGAGAAGATCACCACCGGCTTATCATACTTCGCGGCGGCGGCTTTGGCAAAATCCATCGCCAAAGTGGTCTTCCCCATCGAGGGACGAGCCGCAACGATGATCAGTTCACCCGAACTGAATCCCGTCGTAAAGTCATCGAGACGATCAAATCCCGAACCGATTCCCGTCAAAAAACCTTCGCGGGATTTCATGTGCTCGACATAGGCCATCGTCTGATGCATGGCATCACTGGAAGAAATCGAATGCTGGCCGCGACGATCTCCGATTAAGTCTACCAGTCGGCTTTGCAATCCTTCCAGCACTTCATCCGCGCGGGCGGCAGGATCGTAGGCGTTATTCGAGGCTTCAATCCCCAAGGAAACCAATCTGCGAAGTAGGGCTTTTTCATGCACGATACGGGCATAGTGCTCGATATTCGCAGCAGAAGGCACCGCTTCCGCAAGATCAGCTACGCCAATCGTTCCCCCGATTTGTTCAAGCTTGCCTTGCTTCTTCAGCTCTTCGGTAACCGTGATCAGATCAATCGGCTCATAGCGCGCATCCAGATCACGCATGGCACCGAAGATGATGGCGTGAGCGGGACGATAAAACGATGTTACATCGATCAAGTGACCGATGCGCGGGAAAGCTTTTCCATCCAGCAGCAGCGCTCCCAGCAAAGCCCGCTCCATATCCAGCGACTGCGGCGGAGTGCGCAGTTGCGTTCCGTCCTGCTGGGAACGTTCGGATTGAGTTGCCGGATATGCCATCGTAACTCTTGTTCTTGCTTCATGCCTGAAGCATTATATACACACCGCCTTCGATCAGCGAGGCGGAAGTTCATCGAATAATTTGCGCAGCTGTTGAAAATCGGATTCGCCATGCACTCGTTGTGTCATGTTGCGCAGATAGTAAGCGGGGTGATAGGTAACCAGCGCCTGCATGCCTTCATAGGGAAAGACCCTGCCGCGCAGGCGGCCCATCGCTTCGTCGGTTCCCAACAGCTCCGAAGCCGCATGCCGGCCAAGACAGACAATGATATCGGGACTGATCAACGATAATTGAGTCCGCAGATAGGGCCGGCAAGCCGCCTTTTCGGACTCCTCCGGATCGCGATTATTGGGCGGTCTGCATTTCAGCGTATTGCAGATATACACATGCTGCCGCGTCAGTCCGACTTCGGACAGCATCTCGTCCAGCAGTTTCCCGGCGCGTCCGACAAAGGGAATACCGGTGCGGTCTTCTTCACCGCCGGGAGCCTCGCCCACAAAGACGATGCGCGCTTCGGGATTGCCGTCACCGAAAACAAATTTCGTGCGCGTCTTCCCCAGCGGACACTTTTGGCAACTGCTGATGCTCTTCCCGAAGCTCTCCAGATTCACCGGCAACGGATCAATAGATCCATGCAGAACGCGAAGCTCGCGCGGTTCGGGTTCCGGGACGGGCGGCAGACAGATTTCATCCTCGAAAATGTTCAGGTTTTCCAGATAGGATCGAATCTTACGCGCGCGTTCCGTCACGACGATTCTGTCTTGTTTGCAGGCTTCGCTGCAGCGGCCGGCGCGGCCTTTTTCTTGGCGGTTCCGCGAGTCGACTTTTTGGGCGTTGTCTTTTTCGTCGCCGTTTTCTTGGTCGCGGTTTTTTTAACGGCTTTTGCCGTCTCTGCGGCAGGCTTAGCTGTTGATGTTTTCGGGGCCGACGATTGCTTCGACTTCCGCCGGCGTGATTGCTTGGTTTGCTTGCCCTTGTCAGTCGCCGAAGCCGCAGCAACTTCCGGCTTGGGCTCGGGAGTCACCGCGTCCGTTTTTGCGCCGGTCTCCGGGGTTCCGGTAAGCGAAGCTTTCTCTTTTGCCCGACGATGCCGCCGGCCGCCCCGGCGAGAACGCAGCTTGTGCGACTGCTGATCGTCGTTGGAAGACTCCGCTGCCGCCTCCGGCATCGCTTCTTCTACCGTGTCCAAGCCGGTGAGATGAACTCTCCCGTGAATTTCTTCATCCACGTCAATATCAAGGTCGATCTCGGGTTCGGGTTCAGGCTCAGGGTGGCGATACAGTTCGATAACCGCATCCAGAATTTCACGCGCGATTTCACGCTTCGATTGCAGCGGCAGATCAATCACCCGGCCCCCGCGATGTATAATAAACACCTGATTCGTCTCGTGCTGAAAGCCGCTGCCGCCGGCAAGCGGATTGTTGGCCACCACGATGTCCAGATGCTTCTCGCGAAGTTTTTTCAGCGCATTCTCGAGCACGTTTTCCGTCTCAAGGGCGAAGCCCACCACGATGCGATTCCCCTTGGATTTGGAAATCTCTTTCAGGATATCAGTGGTCGGCGTCAGCTTGATCTTCGGATTAGGATCACCCTTCTTGATCTTATGCTCGGCGGTTTGCTCAAAAGTGTAATCCGAAACAGCCGCCGACATGAGAATAATCTGGGAATGCGGCAACTCGCGCATGACCGCATCGGTCATTTGCGATGCGGAGGTAATCGCGGTGCGGCGCACGCCGGTCGGCGGGACGACATCCGTCGGGCCGTGAATCAAGATTACATTGGCGCCGCGCTCGCGGGCTTCCTCGGCAAGCGCGAATCCCATCCTGCCGGAGGCGCGATTCGTCAAAACGCGCACGGGATCCCATGATTCCTCCGTGCGGCCCGCTGTGACCAAGACCTGAACGGATTTCAGATCCTGTGGAGCCGAAAGCATGTGATCGAGCACATCATAGATCGCTGCGGGTTCCGCCAAGCGTCCTTCCCCTTCGTCCTCGCCCGGTCTGGCCATCTCTCCCTTTTCGGGCGGAATAATCCGGTATCCGCGACGCTTCAGGGTCACGAGATTCTCCTGCGTCGCCGGATTCGCCCACATGCGGGGATTCATCGCCGGACAAAGCACGCGCGGCTTCTCGCAAGCAAGCAGAGTCGTCGTCAACAGATCATCAGCAATTCCGCAGGCGAGTTTCGCCATGAAATCGGCTGATGCGGGCGCGATGACTACGATATCGCTGTGAGCCGCCAACTCGGTATGCCACGGCAAGGGTTCTCCATTGCCGGGAAACATCTTCACAAACACACGGCGGCCCGTGATGGCTTCAAAGGTAAGCGGGGCGACAAATCTCGCGCCAGCCTCCGTCATGACAACCTGAACACGCGCGCCCCCTTTGATCAGCAATCGCGTCAGTTCAACGGCTTTATATGCGGCAATCCCACCCGTGACCCCCAATAATACGGTGCGCCCCTTCAGTCCCGGTTCGCGCTGGGACGAAGAGTGTTTGTGCCATTTATTCTTCGTAAAAATATTCAATTTCTCCTGCTAACATTTCTCGCAAAGCGAGCACAACCGGCTTCTCGAACTGGATGTGAGAACGATCAATAGGTTCCGGTTCCACCACGTCGTCGCCTTCTTCGGCGCGGGCGCGGGCGGCAGCCTGCTCAAGCATTTCAGTCTGACCCAAGTGACGATCAATCCGGCGCTTCTGCAGCTCGCCGATTTGGCGGGCGCGCCGGGAAATAATCAATACCGCTTCATAAATACTGTCAGCCTTATCAATAAAAGCTTCGGGGTGAAAATAATCGTGTACACGCATTCTTTAGTCTATCCAATTAAGTGAATTATTCTGCTTCATGATCAGGCAAATCGATTCGCGATCGCCTGTTCCACATCCGCCACTGTCTGTTCCAGTACATCGTTGACGATCCGCACGTCAAACTGATCCGCAAGTCCCAATTCCATGGCGGCCCGAGTCAGCCGCAGCCGGATAACTTCCTCGCTCTCTGTTTTCCGACCCCGCAGACGCTGTTCGAGCACTGCCATCGATGGCGGCACGATAAAAATGCTGAAGGCTTCCGGGTAATGCCGCTTGACACTCAGCGCACCCTTGACATCCAAATCAAAGATAACCGTCTCGCCCTGCTCCAGCCGTTCCTGTGTGACGGATTTCAGGGTTCCGTATAGGTCACTGTGAACCGCTTCATGTTCGAGGAACTCGCCGGCGGCAACACGCCTTTGAAATTCATCGCGATTCAAAAAGTAGTAGTGTTTGCCGTCCTCTTCACCGGGGCGAGGGGCGCGCGTCGTGGCGCTGCAAGAGAATCCCCAATCGGGATGCTGGTCCAACAATTGACGGATGACCGTGCCTTTGCCGCCGCCGGACGGGGAAGCAAAAACGATCAAGCGACCGCGACTACTCAAGATTCTGTACCTGCTCCCGCAGCCGTTCGATCTCCTCGCGAATCCGCACACAGAGGTGAGAAATCTCAATGCTGGATGTTTTAGAGCTGATGGTGTTGGCTTCCCGGTTCATTTCCTGCAGCAGAAAACCGAGCCGCTTGCCGACTTGCCCGGTCGGGTGATCGAGGGTTTTATTAAAAGCGCCGATGTGCCCCTCAAGCCGAACGCATTCTTCCGTGATATCGAGGCGGTCCGCGATCAGCGCCAGCTCCATTTCCAGCCGATACTCGTCGAAGGCTTCCGGCTTGGTCATGCGTTTCACTCGCTCCTTTAGCTTGTCAAACGCTCTGGTGGGCAGTCCAGCTTGTAGTTTGATCACCTCACCAAGTGTGGTCTGAATCTCGGCAGTCCGGCTCAGCATGTCATGCATGAGATTCTTGCCTTCGGTGGCGCGCATGCGGCTGAGATCAACCGTCGCGGCTTCCGTCGCTTCACGGCAGAGCTGCAATTGAAGCTCGGTGATCTCCGGGCTGTCGGTGGGAGTAACCACATCCGGAAAATACAGCAAATGACTCAAGTTCACCCGCTCATTCAGCCCGAGTTCCTGAGACAACTTCGATAAATCGTCCGCGATCCGCTTCGCAGCCTCGGCATCGATCCGCGATCCGGTGAAGAGCTCACCGCTGCGGTGTTCGGAGAGGATTAGAGAAACCTTGCCGCGCTCGATGTTTTTCCGGCAAAGTTCTCGCATCTCGGACTCAAAATTCAGGAGACCGCGGGGAGCGCGCAACCCGAAATCAAAGAAGCGGTTATTGAGTGTGCGCAACTCAGCGGTGATGGTAATGCCATCGCGGGATGCTTCCCCCCGACCGAAGCCGGTCATCGATTGGATCATGAAGCGCTCTGTTTATTGCGGATAAGGAGACTCGACAGCCTGAAATGAAGACTACCAAGCGACTCCGACGGAAACTCGATGGGTAAAGCCAAGATCCTCGTGATCCTGGAAAGCCGCATTTACGGAAAGACTGGAGATATTCAATCCCGCACCGGCGGTAAGGTATTCTCCCTGATAGCCGCCGCGCAGGGCAACCGTCTCTAAAATGATATATTCCACACCGAGATGCGGATTGGCTGATAAAGGACCGGCTTCGAATTGTTCGGCTTCGCCGCGAGATTCGAAATGTCCTTCAAGATCAGCAACCAGCACGACTCTGGCGTTCACAGCGGGAAGGGCTTTCCCCCATGCCGTACCGATGGCGATTGAAGGAAGGATAGCTTCCGTGCGGCCCGTACTCCAAGCCAAAATACTGGTCGTGATATTGCGAGCCGCAAGTCCGAAATCGAGATCCTTGGCGAGAGTTCTGCCGACGCCGAGATCAACGCCTACTCCAAACGCGGTTTCTTCCGCCACGGATTTCGAGAGCAGTTTCGCCGTGGCACCGACCCGCCACCCGGAGGGTGTGGCGCGCCCGACTGAGGCCATGACGGCAAGCTCGTTATCGCCCGTTTTTTTATCCACGAGCACGCGGTTCTCATCACTCAACGGCTGGGACGGGTCAGCAAGTTTTGTCAAGGGAATATCACCGACCCGCGTATAGAGCAAGGTCAGCGAACCGGCCGAACCGTTCCGCATGGGCCGCGCAAGTGACAGATAATCATAGGTAAATAGATTATCGAACTGCGAAGCGTGCATGAATTCGATATGCTGCCGCGAAAGCCCTGCGAGTGCCGACGGATTATAATATCCCGCAGTGGCCGGTACCGGTCGCGCGACAGCCGCCGCACCCATCGCGAGCGCGCGCGCGCCAGCGCCTAATTCCAAGAATTCCCCAGCATAACGGCCAATCACAAACTCCCCGGCTTGAGTTTGAACGACTCCCGACAGCGCGATGAGTACTGCGAATACTCGCAGTATGCTCTTAAACATCATACTCCTCCTGTCGAGCCTACAATAGTATAGTCTCATGAGTGAGGCTGTCCAAAACTACAACTGCATGTCGATGTAATGATGGAGAGCCATTGCGCATTACAAACTCAGCACAAGGATTTGGTCCTGCCCAGCGGCAGGATAAAGGCGTGTCTCCCAAATAGTTCTTCCTATGTCTTGTAAAAATAGGGAAAAGCTCAAGGAGAGTCAAGACTTTTTAGAGTCTGATGCTCTCTTCCTTTTATCAAGCAATTCCTTAATTTCAAATAACTTATCTAAAGCCTGCCGTGGTGTCAACCGCTCTAAGTCAAGTTCGAGGAGGGCATCTGCTACCTTCTGAGTATCAGATTCAAATAGAGTTAGCTGTAGTTTTGGCGAAAAAACGCGGGGAACTTGCGTGTCTTTTTCGCCTTCATGGGGACGTTCCCACGTCGGTAATAATGCTCTTGCGCGCTCCACTACTGAAGGCGGCAAACCTGCCAGCCTTGCAACTTCCACACCGTAAGAACGGTCGGTTTCTCCGCGCGTAATCTTATGTAAAAAAACAACTCTATCACCCCACTCTTCAACTTCAATGCGCGAATTCGCAATGCGGGAGTATTCCGATGCCATGCGATTCAGTTCATGGTAATGAGTTGCAAACAGAGTCTTGGCGGCAACTTGCGGGTTTTCATGCAAGTACTCTGTGATCGCCCATGCCAGTGATAAGCCATCATAAGTTGAAGTCCCCCGACCAACTTCATCAAGAATCACCAACGACCGCTCCGTCGCATTGCGAAGAATATTCGAGACTTCCGTCATCTCAACTAAAAATGTGGACTCTCCGCCGGCAACATTATCGCCGGCGCCGATGCGAGTGAAGATCCTGTCAACCAAACCAATCGTCGCTGCTTTGGCCGGAATAAAAGAACCCATCTGGGCAAGGATCACAATCAACGCTACCTGACGAAGATATGTAGACTTACCGGCCATGTTCGGTCCGGTCAGAATCATGATCTGAAAATCATCCGTGCCGATCGTGAGATCATTCGGAACAAAGCCTTTGCCTGCCGGAAGTAATGATTCCACAACGGGATGACGACCATCGATAAGCGAGATCACTTTCCCGAGATTCAATTCCGGTTTGACATAGTTATTCTCACGTGCGACCAGGGCAAGGCTATGGAACACATCAAGTTCAGCAAGCGCGCGAGCAACAGCAGTCAAAACTTCAGCCTGAGAGACAATCTCGGACCTGACCTGATTCCAAAGCTCCTGTTCAAGCTCAGTTATCTTCTCATTAGCCGTAAGAATCTTCTCTTCCCACTCTTTCAGGTCGGGCGTAACATAGCGCTCGGCGTTGGTGAGAGTCTGCTTGCGGATGTAATCATCCGGAATCTTGTCCTTGTGAGTGTTGGTGATCTCAATATAATAACCGAAGACTTTGTTGTAGCCGATCTTAAGCGAAGGAATCCCGGTCCGATCACGCTCCGCTATCTGATGCTGCTGAATCCAACCGCGGGCGTTGGTGCCGATACCGCGCAACTCATCCAATTCCGCGGAATAGCCGCGCCGGATATAACCGCCGTCGGCAAGCGTCGCGGGAGGTTCTTCGACCAAGGCCTGCTTGAGATGTTCGACCAACGCGGCTTGCGGCTGCAGACGCGCGAGCAAGTCATCCAAAGCACAACCATTGAAACGGCTGAAGAGTTTCTGAATCTGCGGCAGACGTTCCAAGACATACCGAAGCGCGATCGCATCACGCGGCAGCCCGCGATGAGTTGTCAGCTTGGCCAGCAATCGCTGCATATCGCCGCTGCCTTTCAGCACGTCCGAGAGAGTCGCATTCAGGGAAGCTTCACTAACGAGAAATTCAACCTTTGATTGCCGATTCCGAATCCGCTCGAGATCCGTCAACGGAGCAATCACCCAACGACGAAGCAGGCGCGCACCGGCAGCAGTGCGGGTCCGATCAAGGATGGAAATCAGCGTGCTTTGCGGATGATCGGAGAGCGATTCGACGATTTCAAGATTGCGGCGAGTTGATGGATCGAGAATCAACTCTTGATTGTTATTAAAGATTTGCAGGTCGGGCAGGAGATTCTCATTGGCGACCAGATTCGCCTTGAGATAGCTGACGAGCGCGCCCGCGGTGCCAACCGCCAGGTCCATTCCGCTCAGCCCGAATCCCTTCAGATTGGCCACACCGTAATGACCGGTCAGTGTTTTCGTCGCCGCTTCGGAAGTGAAGTGCCATTGCGGCACGATGGTCAGCCGTTTAGCCGACTCTTTACCAAGCAGTTCGAGAATCCTTTCCCGTTGATCAACAGTGCAAAGCATCTCGGAGGGCTCCAGCGAAGAAAGCCGCGACGCGAGTTCTCCAAGCGGCAGGATGCCGGTGAAGAATTCCTGTGCAGTGACATCGGCATAAGCCAGGCCGGCCTGATCCTCGCCGACTAATACCGCCGCGAGATAGTTATTCCGGTTCTCTTCCAGCACCTTATCGGAAAAAGTCGTACCGGAAGAAACCACTTCCGTGACCGCCCGTTTGACGATTCCCTTCGCCTTCTTCGGATCCTCAATCTGATCACACACCGCAACCCGGAAACCCGCGCGCGTCATCTTCGCCACATAGTTTTCGAGCTGATGATGCGGAAATCCCGCGAGGGGGACTTCACTTTCCTTGCCGTTGTTGCGTTTCGTCAGCGTGATGCCCAGCACTTCCGCCCCGAGCTTCGCGTCCTCGTAGAACATCTCATAGAAATCCCCCATCCTGTAAAACAGGATCACGTCAGGATACTGAGATTTAATCTCACGATATTGCTGAAGCATGGGGGTGGGCATATAGAACCAATAAATTAGCTGCGCGGAGCTTGCGGAAGAAACGCCGCCAACGGCAAAGGAGGCGGCGCTTCGAATGTTTAGGAAAACCGAGTATTACTTCGAGACCAATACGGCGGGAACACTGAACTCTGATTTCAGCTCTTTAGCGATTTGCCTGCCGGCGTCCGGTGTCTCATAACCGCCGACCCGAACCTGCATAAGAGTCCCGGATTCCGACTCGCGTGGAACCAGCACAACGGGATATCCGGCGGAGCGCAATGTCGCGGCCAGCCGCAGCGCATTGTCGTGATTGCCGAAGGCTCCCACCTGCACGAACCAGTCGCCGCTCTTCTTGGGGTACGCATCCGCATCATGCGGAATCGTCTCAAGGGGCAGCGGCTTCACGCCGCGTTCTTTCTCCAGCAGAGCCAGCTCTTCGGCGGATTCCTCAGATGATTCCGTTTTTTGTTCATCGGCGACAATCAATGACTGTTCGGGAGTGGAAGCGGCATGCTGGATCGCGGGCTCTTCTTTCGATTCATCTTGGTATTCTACCGTGATACCGGAGGAGGCCGGAGTCTCTTCGGTTTGTTTCTGAGCAGGCTTGTCAAGCGATTCAATTGAGGGCAGAGTGATGCCCGGCTTCTGAACGGACGAAAGCATCGTGCGCTGTTCCTGCGTCGGTTCGTGAGGCTGTTCCGCCATCTCAACAGCTGCGCTTTCATCGAATTCCGACTCCGTCTCAACTGCGGCGACAGGAGTTTCTTCCGCGCCGGCAATCGTTGTCTCCGGTTCCGGAATTATCTCTTCCCGCTCGAGTGACGATTCGGCAAACTGCTCCTCAGGCTCCGCGATCTCCTCTTCCGCCGCAATCGAGATTCCGGCATCAAGAGCCAGCAGCAGGCGTTCCTGAGCCAGACTATCACAGTCCGTCCCCGGGAAGCTCGCGGAGACTTTACGGTAGAGAGCGCAGGCCGCCTGAGCATTCGGCTCGGTCATCGCCTCAAGCAAAACCGCATAACGAGCGCCGGCTGTGTTGTCCGCAATCAGCGATTGGGCTTCGGCAAACCGGCCCTCGTTCATGAGATCGAGAACCGTTTTTTGAACCGCTCCCGCGAACACGAGCGAGCAAAAAAGAATGATCGAAGCGAACCTAAACACCGAACGTGTCCAGCTTACTGCATTTCGGACAGAGCCACAGCGGTTCACGGGAAATGTGTCCGCATGCCGAACAGGTGAATTCATAATGATCCTCCATAACCCGCGAGAGAACTTCGCGGACCATTTCGATGACTTGTTCCACGTCATTAACATCAGCGAAAAGCTGAATCAAACGGCGACGCAGCCAGAGACTGTTTTGATTTTGCTCCAGTCCGCCGCGCAATACCGTAATCGCATCGCCCGCATCGCCGCGTTTCTCAAGGAAACGAGCCAGCGCCGTATAGGCATGCACATTCTGCGGGTGATCGCGGTTTACTTTGCGGTAAATCTGCTCGATCTCGGAAAAACGGCCTAACTCGAAGAGATGCGTCTCCAACCGTTCGAAAACGAGATAGGATTTATCGGAATTAACTTCAAGCAAACGCTTCCAGATCTTGACCGCGTCTTCCGTGCGGTCTTCACGGACATAGGAATCTCCCCAGTAGAGATAGGGCGCGACAAAGGAAAAATCGTACTTGATTGCTTCACGGAACTGAATCCGGCCGTCACGCTCCTTACCCTCGCGGCACAGTCTTAAGCCCTCCATGGTCTTGAGCACGGCCAGCTTGCGATTCGAGGCTGCAGTTCCGATCCCGTTCAGCTTTTGAGCTGTCTCGAAGGCCCCGTTCCAGTCGCCGCGCGAGGACAGAAGATTTGTCTTGATCTCGAGCGCCCACGTGTCTTTCTTGGTTTGCGAAAGAATATGGTTTACCGATTCCAGTGTTCGCGTCGGTTCTCCGGCCTTGATGTAGTCCTGCGCAAGCGCTCGATAGACTTCGAGCTTCTGCTTGGCCGATAAATCCGCGCGGAGGGTCAGCGAACGATGGATCTTGATGGCGCGCGGCAAATCACCCGTATCGGCGTACAAAGTCCCGAGCCGGATATAAGCGTCGATGTTCGACGTGTCGCCCGCGACGGTTTCCTTGAGTTTTTGGATCGCGCGCATCGGGTCCGCTTCCAGAATCGCGTGCAGGCCTTCCGTATAGGGAGTAATGCGAGTCACAACGCCGCGGCCGCGGCGATCCATGTAATAGGCGACTCCTCCCGCCGCTCCCGCGATCAGCAAGAGAACCAACAACAAAGCGCCCAGCGTCATGATTTCGACTCCTCTGTTCCGGTCCCGTCATCTTCGGCTTCGTCTTCAAGCGCGAAGTTGCGAAGCCGGTCGAGCTCCTCGCGAACGTCCCTGACCTCGCGCTTCATCGCGGAAATCTGCATTCGCAACTTAATTTGATTGAAGATTGCGACGATGGTCGCAATTAAGAATCCGATCGTCGCCGCGAGAAAGAGAGACAGCGAAAGCGGCATTTCCGGGTGTTTGTTCATCAGGTTAATCGTCACAACCTCGTTCGAGTTCTGAGCAAAAAACATCACCATCACAAACACAATCAGCAACAAAATAATCCAGCGGAATATCCACATGGCTTGAGCCTCGTTTTGTTATTGGGAAAGCCGCTCGGCGTGAAAAGTAAAACCGGTTAATGACTGCAAACGAACCGGAACCACATCTCCGAGTTTTTCGGAGGAACGCGGCAAGACCACCGGCCTGAAATCCGGAGTGCGCCCGCTCCATTGCTTCTTATCTTTGGGAGACGTCCCTTCAATCAGGATCGTCGTCTCACGGTTTATCTGAGCTTCGTTCGATTCCTTCGAGATGCGCTGCTGCAGGTCGATCAATCGTTCCAGCCGCGCAATCTTGACCGCTTCGGGGACATCGTCTTTCATCTTCGAAGCGCGAGTCAGCGGGCGCTCGGAATATTTGAACATGAACGCCGTGTCGAACCGCACCTGCTCCATCAGATCGAAGGTATCCTGAAACTCAGCGTCGGTTTCAGTCGGAAATCCCGTGATGACGTCCGTCGAAAGAGCGATATCGGGCACCAGCTTGCGAGCGGAAGCGATAATCTCAAGATAACGCTCGCGGGTGTAGTGCCGATTCATCAATTCGAGAATGCGGTTATTCCCCGCCTGAAACGGCAGATGCAGGTAAGGCATAATCCTTTCGTGCTCGCCCATCGCCTGCAGCAGCTTGTCGGAGATTTCGGTCGGGTGCGATGTCATATAGCGAACTCGTTCGATCCCCGGCAAATTCGCCACCGCCGTCATGCAGTCGGCAAAATCATGATCTTCGCTGCGATAGGAGTCGACATTCTGTCCCAGCAGCATGACATCCTTCACCCCCTGCGCGAGCAGTTGCTCGACTTCCCGCAGAATCGATACAAGCGGACGGGAACGCTCGCGGCCGCGTGTGCGCGGCACAACGCAGAAGGTGCAGAATTTATCACACCCCCGAATAATCGTCACGAATGCCGACACGCCGCCGCGATGCCTGGGAAGGATATCGTCGTAGAGCTCCTCGCGAACCAGTGTCGTCTCCAGCAGGCCGGGCGTGCCGGGCGGCGAGATAAACCGTTCCTCGAGCAGCAGCGGCAGTTTGCGATAAGCATCCGGTCCGATAATCAGGTCCACATAAGGATGCGATTTCAGAATCTCAGTGCGTTTAGCCTGCGCCACACAGCCTATGATGCCGATGATTTTATGCGGCGACTGCTTCTTCAGCGCCGAGAGATTGGCAAGCTGGCCTAAGGCGCGAACTTCCGCCGTCTCCCGAATCATGCAGGTATTGATGAGAACGATATCCGCGATGTCGGGTGAATCCGCAAAGGAATATCCGGCCTCCCCCAGCAAAGCTTCGATCGTCCGCGAATCCGAAACATTCATCTGGCAGCCATAGGTCTGAATAAAGACCGCGGGATTGTTGCCGGACTTCTGTCTTTGCTTCGCGGGAGCGTTTGGTTCAGTTTCAATCGTAACGAATTCGGACACTTGAATATGAGTATTATTATGGTTGATTCCGGCCGGGTTGCGCTGGCATTATGCATCGTGAACAAAGTGCGTGGAAGGCTGCTTAACCCGGCTCGGCGTATTACAATGAAACAGGTATGGAATGAGTTAATGTTATTTCAGTGGGAGTAACGCGCGCCACCCACGCTTCGATTTTCACACCGGCCAAATAGGCTTGCCGCAGGGTATCGCCGTAAACAGGATCGATGTCATCCGCCGGCTCGAACTGTGCTCCTGCGTGATGCTGGCAAACATAAAGCATCGCGGCTTGTTCACCGTTCTCAACGGCATGGATTAAATGGTTCAGATGTTTCGTGCCGCGAGTCGTAACGCTGTCGGGAAAACGGGCGGTATGATTCTCGACCAGTGTCACGTTCTTGACTTCAACAAGACAGCGCGTGTCAGAACCTAAAACGAAATCGATGCGAGTGTCATCCGCAATCTTGACTTCAGCGCGAACCTCTTTGTATTTCCGAAAAGCCGGAATCATACTTGAACGAAGCGCTTCCCCGGCGATTTTATTCGTCAGATGAGTGTTAATCCCCACCCAATCACCGTCGAGATGAATCATCTCCCAAGTATATTTCAGCTTGCGCGCCGGGGAATCGTGACAACTGACCATCACCCGCTCGCCCGGAACACAGACACCCTTCATACTGCCCGTATTCGGAGTCAGGGCTGTGATCTGTTCTCCCGAGTCGAGTTCGATGTCCGCCAAGAATCGTTTATAGCGGCGCAGCAGGCGACCGGGAAGCAGCGGCTGCTCAAAGATCAAGCGATGCCAGCTCTTTGCGAATGGCCTGAACCAACAGCTCCACATGAAGCACTTGCTGCTCTCCGGTTCGCATATTCTTCAGCGATGCCTGCTGCTGCGCGCGCTCTTCGGGTCCGGCAATAACCACCAACGGTATCTGCTGCTTGTCGGCATAGGAGAACTGCTTCTTCATGCGGTCTTCGTCGTACCAGATTTCCACACGGAAGCCGGCTTTGCGAAGCAGCGCCGCGATTCTCAGATTCTCCGACACTCCTTCATTGTCGAAGCGAGCCACAAGCACCTGAGTCTCCGA
>JAHIZR010000479.1 GCA_018814465.1 bacterium
AAAGCATATCAGCGCGAGCGCCAGAAACGGAGCGACTTTCAGCGGTTCGCCGCTCAGATAGGGATCGAGTCCGAAAATCGCAGCTAATAGTCCGCTAATTCCCATAGTGGAGAGGGTTATATTGCGGAATTTTTTATTGCGATGGGCTGCGTAGAGCCGGTTAAAATGGGAATGACTCACGGTTTTGGTGTATTTGGTTAGGTCTAATAAAGATAAGGCTTAACGCTCAGAAAGTCAAGGGATTGCGTTATCGGCCGAGGATGATGTTTTTGATTCTGGTGATGTCTTCCGATGAAATCAGTTTGAGGATACGGATGCCAAGCAGATAAAGCATGCTGAAGACGGAACCATACATCAACAGCCGAACAAACACGCTGCAATCACAAGTGAAGACTTCGATGAACGTCGCCAGTCCGGCGGCGATGAAACTCAATGCGAGCGCCTTGCCTAAGAAAACAAGGGGGAATAGCTTCAGCCAGTGAATATTAAGGAGTTTGCGAATGCGAGCGCAATAAAAACCGTTGACGATGTATTCGGAAGCCACGACTGCCAGCGCCGGTCCGATGAAACCGATGGTCTTCAGAGCAATAAAGCCGACAATGGCGACAATCGTGAGGTTAATTGCAGAGCCAATGGCGACCGCGCGCGATGAATTCATCGACAATAAAACCTGAACGAATGATGTGATGCGCAACGGGATGAGAATACCGAAGATCAGAAAGGGGATTGCGCCGGCGATGTAGTCCTCCGTATAGAGCAGCGTGATGATCTCTTCATACTTGAATATGATCAGCGCGAAAAGCGGAAACATGATCATCGCAATCCGCTGCATCCACGAGTGCCAAAGGTGGAGAAATTCGGAGAATTTACTGTCGCGATGAAGCCGAGACAAGTCGGGCGCAATGGCATCGCTGATAGCATAGGGAAAGAGATTAATCAGCGGCAACTCGCGCGCACCGACGGAATAGGCGGCAAACTGATCCGGAGAGAAGCTGGAAGAGACGAGAATCTTATCCGCCTCGCGGGCGATGGAGCCGGTAATTGCAAGGGATGTTACGTGCGAGGAATAACGCAACTGTTCATCCAAACCCTCCCAGAGATTGCTCAGGTTCCAGCCGGAAATGCGGATGTAGATGACCAGCGAGATCAGTAATTGCAGCAGAGTATGGATATTAATCGCAATGAGCAGATTCAGGAGCGTGCCGCCCGCTACCAGCACATAGACCAGCACCAGCAGTTTTGTAGTGGCAAAGGCAGCCTTCCAGATGGCCAACGAGAAGCGATTATCGTTTGCTAACAGGAGCGGCTGGAAGATATTCAGGGGAAAGTAGAGGAAAAGATAGAGTGCGAAAAGTCCGGCGTATGTGGAAAGTGCGGGGCTGGACCAGGCATGAGCAATCAGTCCGCGCGCGATGAGATAGACAATTGCCGCTAAGGCTCCTAATCCGACTGTGAGTAGAAGCGATCTCAGGGCAATGCGGCTGCGTTCAAGTTTCTCGGAAATGCTGTAGAAATAGAGCAGGCTTTTGGGCAGGCCGAAGATGAGAATATTGGAAGCCAAGCCGAAGACGATGAGGAATTGCCGCCAACTGCCGAAATCATGTTGACTGATCAACCGTACGAGAATGATTGAGAACAATAGGGCAAAGGCGCCTTCGATGATATTCCCAACCAGATAGGCAAACGTACCACCGGAGCGGGATTGCGTTTCGGTATTGTTCAAGATTTAATCGCAGTTAGGGAAGTATTTACATCTACTTTCAGGTCGTCAAGATCTTCGATGCCAACTGAGAGGCAGATCAAGCCGTTGGTGACGCCGAGCTGTTCGCGGATCGCTTGGGGAAGGAAACGTGCATCATGATCGCGGTGGTGGTGGGATCGGGCTTGACTCGGGTGTGGATGTGTTTGGTTTTGATTTTCATGAGGGGGTGCAGTCTTGAATTACGGTTCTGTTATAAATGCTCTTCGGAACCAGCCGGGATTGAAATATTTAAAGGATAGATTCCGGATCAGGTGAGACGAGCTGGAAAATCTTGACAATGGCTAACGAGATCAAGCCTGCCGACAAAGTTGCGAATACATCTCCCCAATCAAATGTTCCTTTTGGTAAAATGGGCTGCGCGAACTCATAGACAATATATCCGATAGTAACAAGACCTATGATTCGGTAGCTCTGGATCTTTGTTGGGTTCGCAAGAGCAAGGTAGAGAAATATCTGTGTGAGGGTTCCGAGCGAATTCCCCATCGTGTCGGCAACTCCGAAGTCGTAGATACCTTCTCGATAGATAAAGGGCCGGTAAATATATCTACCAACTTCGGTCAGAATAAAGAGTAGAGCGAACGCGCCAGCATAGATAAACCGAATTCTGCTCAGTTTTAGAAGCCTATCTTTAGAAAAGAAGAAATCTGTCATCTATCTTAGCTTCCTTGATGCGAGGCACTTTTATCATTTGGATTGTCGAGGAAGAAACTACTTCAGACATCCTGCACGCAGAATCTGCTTGACTCCGTCGTGGACGCATTTGGTTTTGAAGTTCATGGGGGAAAGAATATGGTTATGAGTTAGTATTAGTGTAAGATTCTGGGTGAGGTTGCGCACTTTCACTGACTCGTTAGCAAAATGGACACTGTGCTTAGCCCGGCTCGGCGGAGGAAAGAAAGAATTAGTAAGCCCGGCGAGGGGGCCGAGATCCTTCAGGTCGCGGTTGATTGGCAGTATGACGTATTCGAGCAAGTGCGACCTTCAGGATGACACGATTGGGGAGTACTCTATTAATGGCAGAGGATGTTCCGACCATTGCGATGTCCCGATACTTGTCATTCTGAGGACCGCCACTATTTAAGTACTTTCAAATTTAAAGAGTACTTGCGGTCCGAAGAATCTCTCTTATTGCTTTTAGACTGTTAGCATGTCGGACAGAAATCAAGAGAGTTCCTATGTTGTGATAGCGGGTTTGCCTTTGGGATTCGGTCTTTATAAGTTTAGATAAAGTGCCGGACATTCAGTAAGGAGACTCACATGGCAGACAAGCTTAAAATGGCTCAGGATCGACCGTTGGCGGCGGGGCTGG
>JAHIZR010000480.1 GCA_018814465.1 bacterium
AACATCAATGCGGATTTGCGCCTGCTGCCGATAGCGCCAAGATACTTGTATTTTTCGCGAATGCATAACCGCAGAATTTCTTCATCATGGTTGTGCCCGTGTGTCATAATCACAATATAGACACTGTCGCTGAACTTGATATGCTTCGTGACTTCATCATAGGGCGCGCAAATAATACGCGATGCGAACGGATGCTTCTCCTTGTTCGCCCAGGCTTCACGGTTGTCATACACTGTGACGGCAAAACCCACCTGCGCCGCCAGCTTTGACAGCTCCACTCCGCAATGTCCCCCGCCCACGATATACAATTGATGCGGATTCGCCAGCGGTTCGACCAACAAACTGACGCTTCCGCCGCAGCTCATTTTGGGATCCTGCTCATCGCCTTCTGTTTCGTTCAGAACATACTTTACGGTCCATGTCTCCTGCGGCTGCCTGGTGATGACGTCTTCGATCAGCTTCCGCTCCACATCCCCGCCGCCGACGGTCCCGATGCTTTTGCCGTCGGCATAGATCAGCATTTTCGCGCCGGGCTTCTGTGGTGTCGATCCGGTGGCGGCGGCAATCGTCGCCAGATAAGCGGTCTTTTCCGTTTCGATGGCTTCCAGAACTTTGGCATAGAATTCATATATCGTCATCATCATGCTCGCTTGTTACTGACAGAATCTATTGCTCGCAACACCGATTCCGGTGTCGCCGGCATGCGCAAATCGGCCTCTATCGTATAATCCCATATCGATTCAATCGCGTCCTTCACTGCGAAAAAGGCGGCTTCACCATAGAGAAATGGCGGCTCACCGACAGCTTTGCTGCCTTTGACTCCGGCAAACTCCCGTTCCGCTTGAATCATCTCGATGCTCCATTTTTCAGGAATATCGCCGATTGCGGGAATCTTATATGTTGTCAGGGACTCCGTCAGGTTTTTGCCTTGACTGTCATAGACGACTTCCTCGAAAATGCACCAGCCGACACCCTGGATGAAAGCCCCCTCGATCTGTCCGCGATCGACTCGCTCATCCACCGTCTGAGCAGTTTCGTGAATCAGGTGAGCTTCCTTCAGTGTAACATAGCCCGTCAGCAAATCCACTTCCGCAACCACAAGCCCGCAGCCGTAGACATAATACGAGAACGGCGTCCCACGACCCGTCTCCCAGTCAAAATTCAGCCGCGGAGTGCTGTAGTATCCGTGCGCCGACAAGTCAATCCGGCTTTGCCAAGCTTGCACGGCGAGTTCTCGCAGCGTCAGTCGTTCCTGCGGAGCATCCGCGCTGAAAGCATAACCGTTTTCAAACAAGATCCTCTTGGCCGCATGACCGTACTTCCGCTCCAGCAATTGCACTGCCAGAGGACGCAGTCTATCGATTATCTCACGCGCCGCATTTCTCGCGGCATTGCCGTTGATATCCGCGCCTGTCGAAGCCGCGGTCGGCGATGTATTCGCAGTACGCTTCGTATTATGACTCTCGATCTTGACCCGCTGCAGTGGCACTCCCATCTCGGCGGCCACGATCCGCGCCACTTTGGTGTTCACGCTCTGCCCCATCTCGATCCCACCGTGCGAGACCGACACCGAGCCGTCAGCATAAAGATGTACCAACGCCGAACCCTGATTCAGAAACGGCGTCGTAAACGAAATCCCGAACTTGACCGGAACAATGCCGATTCCCCGCTTGATGAAACGCTGGTGTCGATTGAACTCGCGAACCTTTTCCTTTAAAACCTGATAGTCCGTATGCTCCTCTAATCGCTCCAGCAGTGGCAAGACATTCGCTTCATGTAATTGCTGGCCGTAGGGCGCGCCGTCCTGTTCTTGATATGCATTCAACTTGCGGATTTCGAGCGGATCTTTCCCTAACTTCCGCGCGATCCTCTGGATAACCGATTCGATCACGAACACGCCCTGCGGCGCGCCGAAGCCGCGAAACGCCGTGTTGGGAGCGATATTCGTTTTCAGCGGACGAGCCAGAACCTTTATATTCGGAATATGGTAAGCATTCTCCGCATGCAGCACCGCGCGCTGCATGATCGCCATTGTTAAATCCGCACAGGCTCCGCCATCCGCATCGAACTCCACTGCGTAAGCGTGAATGCGGCCTGCTTTATCGAATCCCACCTTGAAGGAACTCTCGAACGGATGCCGCTTCCCCGTCCACGCCATATCCTGTTCGCGCGACAGCTTCAGTTCAATCGGAAGCTTCAGATGATAACATACCAGCGCCGCCAGACAACTCCATAATCCCGCCGCGCTCTCTTTGCCGCCAAACGCTCCGCCCAAGCGCTTGACGTCAACCGTGATATCCTTGCGATCCACTCCCAGCACGCGCGCCGCTAAGGTCTGTACCTCCGACGGGGACTGCGTACTTGATTGCAGCAGCATCTCCGCGCCTTCACCCGGAATCGCGCGCACGCGCTGCGTCTCGAAGTACAGATGCTCCTGCGCGCAGGAAGTGATGACTCCTTCCAAGACGTAATCCGACTCCGCGAAGCCCTTTTCCGTATCGCCCGCACTTAAACCGAATTCAGGCGCGAGCAGGGAGTTTTTTGCGCGCGCCCGCTCGATTGTTAGTATCGGTTCCAGTACTTCGTAATCAACACTGACTGCCTGACAGGCTCGCTCCGCAATCGCGGGTGTCGCGGCGACGATCACAGCGACCGGCTGCCCGATATAGCTGACGATGTTTTCCGGCAGCAGCGGCTCATCTTTTATCTTGATGCCGAGTTCGTTCTCGCCCGGGATATCCCGCCACGTGAACACACCTACGACACCGTCGATTTGCTTTGCGGTTTCCGCATCAATCTGTTTAATACGCGCGTGAGCATAGGGACTGACCACGACAGTGGCATAATGCAGGCGCTCCGGCTTCGGCTCGTCGCAGATGAATCTGGATTCGCCTTTGACATGCAGCCGAATCGCTTCATCGGCTGTTGGGCGTTGCTGCTCCTGCGCGAGAGTTTCGAGACTAAGTTTCTTGATGTCCTTGACTGCCATGTTTTCTTATTCAAATAGTGAAGGCATCAGTTTCGTAAAATGCTTGATTATATGATTCGCCGCCAGTTGCCTGCGGAATTCAAGGCTGCCGCGCACATCACTGAGCGGAGAGATTTCCTTCGCCGCGATCCGGGAAGCTTCGTAGATGACCGCCTCGCCGGCTTCCTTCCCTGTAAGAAACTCCGACGTCATCTCCGCTTCGAAAGGCACGGCGGCAACTCCTCCGAAGAACAGCCGCACCGTTTCAAAATGACCTTTCATCACCTGTACTGCCAGCGCGGAATTCACCGTGGCGATGTCGAGCGTCTTGCGTTTGCCGGTCTTTTCGAAGCTTGCCAGACAATCGATGATTGGTATTTCTATAGCAACAACGACTTCATCATGACCCAGAGCGGTCTTCCGGTAGCTCTTGAACCAATCGCGCAACGGAACCTGTCTTGTACCCTTGATGGACTGCACAACGACCGTCGCGCCGTACGCAAGCAGCGGTGGAATCGCATCCGCAATCGGTGACGCGGTGCAAACATTCCCGACTAAAGTAGCAACATTGCGAATCGGCGTCGAACACATTTGTCTGACCGCTTCCGTCAGAGCCGGAAAACTCCGCCGCACTTCTTCATTATCGAGCACGTCGCTGAGCGTCGCGCGCGCGCCGATTGTTATCAGACCATTGTCACGGGAAATGCACGTGAATTCCCGTATCCGATGCAGGTCAACGATCTTTTGCGGCTGAAACTTCCCCAGATTCACTCCGACCATGATATCGGTGTCCCCACTGATCAGCGTCAGCTTCGAAGGATTGTCCACGTTCTCAAGAATCTCAAACAGCTCATGCAGATCTTCGGGTATAAAATAGTCCCGCGCAGCAACCGCTAACTTCCGGTTTTCGTCGATAAGTTCATCGATGCTATCCAGCCGTTCCGGTATTCCGGAAAAATAAGCGGGTGTGAGATGATTTTCGATATCCTCATCCATTCGAACCTGTGCCGCCACACTACGCGCCGCGCGCAGAATCGACGCATACCCGGTACAGCGGCAAAGCGATCCGTCCAGCGCTTGCAGAATATCTTCGTTCGCGGGCGTCGCGTTGCGCAAAAACAAGCAGAACAGCGAGAGAATGATCCCCGATGTGCAAAAGCCGCACTGCGCTCCGTGCTCGTTTTCCATCGCCGCTTGCAGCGGATGCAATTCGTCCGCGTCGTGAATACCTTCCAACGTCACCACATGCTTCCCATGCAGACGGACGACGGGATACAGGCATGAATTGACCGCATGGTAACACATTCCCTGCTCGGTTCGCTCGCCCAGCGCGATTACGCAAGCGCCACAGTCGCCTTCATTGCACGATTCTTTCACCCCTGTCAATCCCCTGCTTTCCCGCAAGTATACCAGCGTGGTCAGATGCGGATCAACATCGGCATGAACCAAATCGCGATTCAAATAAAACGAAATCTTCATTTCCTATTTAGACATCTCATCGTTCAGAATTTGCTTTCGAGATCGGTCGGTTCGTTAATATTTCGAAGAATACCATTATCTCCAGTTTCTATTCTTATAACAGTCAACCTTGACTGCTTGACTGCCGACCGCAGTCCGCCTTCAACGCGCATTTGCAGCAATGTTTTCGCCCAATCAAACGGCAGCACAACCGGATGACCGCTCTGTTCCTGATAGGTCGGTACGATGATGCTCGCCGGTTGCCTCAGAAACGATTCCGTTAGCAGGCGGAAAGTTTCGGCTTTCACGAATGGATGGTCGACCGGAATGATCAGACAACCGACCGCGTTCCGCAACTGCGCAACACCGATCAGCAGCGACGACCACATATCCGCATGCTTCTCACCATTCACGGCAAAATCAACGTCATAATTCTTCGCGTCAAGCTTCGTTGAGACTTCAGGCGAGATTACGGCAATAATATGACTGATGCCCGCCTCAATCAGATGGGAAATGATGCTATCTAAAAAATTCGAATCACCGAGCGGCAGTAGCGCTTTGGCGCGGCCGATGCGGTTACCCGCTCCCGCGGCCAGAATGATTGCCGCGACTTTTTCTTGTCTTGGCTGAGTCACGATAAGCCGATTTCCGCATCCATCTGTTCGATCAACTCATCGAAATAACCGACTTCACCCTCGAATATCTGTTCCCAGTATTCCGGATTCCACTGTTCCAAAATCTCTTCGTAGCTCTTTCCCTGCTGTTCGACCCACGTATAATACTTCAGATTGTGAATGGTTTTTCGGTCGCGATAATTCAACTCGCGGAAATAGTCGGTTCTTTGTTCCTGCAGCAATGCAGCATGATCGCGCAGTGCATGATCGCGCGTATACTTGCCGAATGAGTCTCGCAATTCGATCAAACGCGACTCGTACAATTCCACCGAATCCGTGAAGATAGTAAAAATCACATCCTTTTCGTTCAGCTCGAAATATTTTGCCGTTTTAATCGCAGCCAACAAATTGCAGATGCTCGAAATCCCCAGCAGCGACATAGAAGCCGCGCTGTCTTGCGAGAGTCCAAGCTGCTCCATATACTGCAGTCCCGCTTCTTCATTGAAGAAGCGCAGCAGTCGCATGCAGTCCTCGTCATCAATCGCTGTCACGACATCCGTATTGCGGACGTTATGCACCCACGGCACATGCTTGTCTCCGATCCCTTCGATGCGATGTCCGCCGAAACCGTTCATATAGAGCGTCGGACACTGCATCGCTTCGGTCGCCACAACTCTCAGATGCGGATAGAGTTTCCGCAAGTAATCTCCCGCCGCAATCGTCCCAGCCGATCCCGTGGCGGAAACATAAGCTGTAATACGATAATCTTCGGACAGTTTGTCCGCGACTTCTTCGATCGCGCGGCCTGTCACATGATAATGATATATGGGATTGCCGAATTCGTCAAACTGATTGAAGATTATATTGTTCGCATCTTCGCGCAATTCCCAGCATTTATCATAGATCTCTTTGACATTGGATTCGCATCCCGGTGTCGCAATCACTTCCGCCCCGATTTCTCTCAGCCACGCAAACCGTTCCTTCGACATTTCCTCCGGCAGAATCGCGACCGCCGTGCAGCCTAACAGCGCGCAGTCGAACGCGCCGCCGCGGCAGTAATTTCCCGTCGAGGGCCAGACAGCTTTATGCACCGTCGGATCAAAGTCCCCGCTCACAAGACGCGGGACCAAACAGCCGAAGGCTGCGCCGACTTTATGCGCGCCTGTCGGAAAATACTTGCCGACTAAACCGATAATTCGCGCCGGGACACCGCTGATTTCAGGCGGAATCTCCAGATAATTTACTCTTCCGAAGCGTCCCGTGCTCAAGTCGTTCTTCCACGTAATCCGGAAAAGATTCAACGGATTCACATCCCATAAACCAACCTCAGAGATCTTGTTTTGAATGTGCACCGGGATTAATTGCGGATCAATGAGTTGCTTGAACGTCGGAATTATGATTCCCTTTTCACGGCAGCGCGCAGCCGTAGTACGAATGACTTCAGGCTTCAGTTCTCCGATTAGTCTGGATTTGTGTTTCATTTATTCAGTTACTCTCAGTCTTCCATCAGTTTTGCAAGTGTTTGAACAGGATTTGGCACTCGCATTAAATAAATCATGGCCGCGATCACAAACGGCTTGAATCCTGCTTCTCTATAGGTGTCCAGCCTGTATCGTTCAAATACCGATGCCGCCACTTCTCCCTGCTTACAGCTCACATCCGTGATGTCCGCGGGCAGACAATGCATATACAGCGCTTTGCCATTCTTAGTCGTTTTCATCAGTTCCTCCGTACATTCCCAATTCTCGTGCTGCAGGTTCTGCGCGAGACAGGATTTTTCGAGATCCGTCAAATGTTCGTAGTCACTGTCCCTGAGCAGTTCCGTGCGCTGCCGCATGATATTGATCGGCGCCCATGATTTCGGATAAACGACATCCGCATTCGCGAACGCTTCCTTCATATCATTCACGATCTGAAAGCTGCCGCCGCTTTCTTCTGCATGACGCTCCGCGCTTTGTACGATTCCCGGAACCAGCTCATAGCCTTCCGGATGGGCCAGAGTAAGCTGCATTCCGAAGCGACTCATCAAGGCAACGATCCCCTGCGGAACGGAAAGCGGTTTGCCGTAACTGGGAGAATAAGCCCAACTCATGACGAGCTTTTTGCCGCGAAGCTCGTCAAGCGATCCGAAATAGGTTTTCAGAGCGAGCAAATCCGCCAGAGACTGCGTCGGGTGGTCCAGATCGGACTGCAAATTAACCAACGATGGCCGCTGATGCAGCACTTCAGCCTTATAGGATTCGTCCACTGCCTCGGCAACTTCCCGCATATAGCTGTTGCCTACACCGAGATACATATCGTCGCGGATGCCGATGACTTCTGTTAAAAAGGAGAGCATGGACGCGGTCTCACGTACGGTCTCGCCATGTGAGATTTGAGATTTCTCTTCGTCGAGCGCCTCCACCGTCAATCCCAGCGCATTGGCGGCGGCGGCAAAGCTGTAGCGCGTTCTTGTCGATTTGTCGCGGAAGATGGAAATCGCCAATCCTGCATCGAAATAACGGAACGACTTCCGGCGTTTATGCAGTTCATTCAGAATCTCCGCGACGTACACAGTTGCCTTGAGCTCGCTCAGCGATTTTTCCCATGTCAGCAGGAAGTCGTCTCCATAATCCGAAAGATCAAACTTTTCAAGCTGTCTGAATTCGTTCATTCTCTATTCTGCTTATTGTTCATTAATAGGTACATTCTGATAATAAACTGCCGCCGCCTCGATGGCATCGATGATCTGCTGATAGCCGGTACAGCGGCAGAGGTTTCCGGTAATCGCGCTGCGGATTTTCTCCCGCGACGGTTTAGGATGCTTCAGCAAAAAGGCATGCGCCGTCAACACCATGCCCGGTGTACAGAAACCGCATTGAATAGCGCCGTGATCGATAAATGCCTGCTGCAGAGGATGCAAGCCGCCGTCTTTGGCATGGAATCCTTCGATGGTTACAATCTCTTTATACGCAACTTCCGCCACTGTCGTCTGACAACCCGCTTTAACCTCATTGTC
>JAHIZR010000061.1 GCA_018814465.1 bacterium
CCGCGATCCAGCGTCTTCCCGAATCCGGTTTCCTCCGCTTCGATCACACGCGAGATATGCACATGCCGGTCTTTGATTTCGGGAAACTGCTCGGCCATGATATCAATCACAACCGGAACCAGCTTGTAGATAAACGGATCATGCATATTCAGCTTGCGTCCGAATCGCGCCGCTCGCCGCAGAATGCTTCTCAGTACATGCCCGCGTCCCTCATTGCCCGGCATAGCACCGTCTCCGATGGCGAAAGTCAGGCAGCGCAGATGATCCGCGATGACGCGATGCGGAACGCCCGCGCTCCCACTGTCATAAGGAACGGAGCTTAGACTCGCAATCTCCTGAATAATCGGTTGAAAAAGATCGGTGTCATAGTTCGAGTGTACATTATTCAGGACGGTGGTTAATCGTTCCAGCCCGGCTCCTGTATCGACATGCTTGGCGGGAAGGGGAATGTTACTGCCGTCCTTCTGCGTATCGAACTGAATAAACACCAAATTCCAGAGTTCGATATAGCGCTGTGAATCCGTATTCACGAAGGCTTTCGGATTCGAATCATATGCTGGTCCGCGATCGATGTGAATCTCACTGCACGGCCCCGAAGGACCAGTATCACCCATTGACCACCAGTTGTCTTTCGCCCCGCAGCGCAGCACATGTAAAGGATCGATATCGGTTTCATTGCGCCAGAGCGTTTCCGCCTCGTCATCCGTTTCAAAAACAGTTGCGTAAAGCTTGTCCTTGGGCAGACCATAACCCTTTGTCATCAACTCCCAGCCCCAGACAATCGCCTCCTTCTTGAAATAATCGCCGAAACTCCAGTTGCCGAGCATCTCGAAAAAAGTATGATGGTAGAGCGATTGTCCGACCTCATCAAGATCGTTATGCTTTCCGGAAACGCGGATACACTTTTGCGTATCTGCGACGCGCCGTGATGTCGGCTGGCGCTGTCCCAGAAAATAGGGCTTGAACTGATTCATCCCCGCGTTGGTGAAGAGCAGGGTAGGATCATCCTGGGGGATAACCGGAGCCGAAGGAACTATCTGGTGCTGGTGTTCACGAAAGAAATCAAGGAACTTCGCGCGAACTTCTTTAGAGGTCATGGAAATGCTTTAGTAAGTGGTTTGAACACAGGAAGCGTTGATTTACGCCGATCTCCTGATAGGATTAACTGCTTAATTAGTTTAAAACCATCGAGAATCCGAGCTGCAAACCGATATAGCCGGTAGCCGCGGAATTTTTTAGTTTTAACACGTCAGTCATGGGTTGTGCGACGATCAGCTTCGCGCCGATGCCGGATACATTCGGATTGCGGAGCATGAAATGTGCTACGCCTCGTAATAGAGCGGACTGACCCCGCACTACATGATTGTCGATTTCATACTGATAGCGGTAAGGATTGACATCTTTGTCTTCCACCGCGCTCCACCAAGCCGCCGATACACCCGGACCAACTCGAAACTTGCGCAATCCCCCCGGCTGCCAGAAGAAATCGCAAGCTAACTCCGTCTGATGAAACCGCACATTGAAATCGGTCGGCGGAAGGGGATAGTCTTTAATGTTTCCGTTGGTGGAAAGAAATCCGAACGACGGAGAAAAGGAGAATCTTCCGAACAGAGGAAATAAGCCGTCCATCACAATGGCAGTTCCGAAGGAGCCGGGCGTCACCCGGTCAGCCTCCGTATCCTGATGCACGACAAGCCCCGTCGGAGAAACAAACCCCATCATTACTTCCGCATAGCTTAACGCATAAGCCGCCGGGAGCGAATAGCCGAACAGCATCAGTAGCAGCATGCAGGCAGCAGTCTTTCTTCTCGTCATAAGAGTCTCCGGAATTGGTAATAGAACGCTTGAAAAGAAAGATTACAAGCCGCTATATCAAATCTCCATTTTGTTGGATGAGATCATCCAGCTTTTCGATCAAACCGAAAATGGTTTGTGGGCGAAATCCGCGACGGCCCAGCAGTCCGGCGATGCGCCGATTGCGAGCATCCCGTTCAAGCGAGGCGTATTGCTGAAGCTTGCTTTTGACGAGTCTCAGTGCCATTGCAGTCTCGTCCTCATCGGAAACCATTCTGGTCGTGGTTTCCCGAGCGAGCGCGGAGGGAATTCTCCTGCTGACCAAGTCCTGTACTAATGAAATCCGTCCTCGCGGATGCGATTGACAGCGTGCCCGAATAAACTCTTCGGCAAAGCTGGCGTCGTTCAGAAGCTTCTTTTCCTTCAGACGCTCAATTGCACGTTTTATCTCGTCCTCAGTATAGCCGCGATCCTGCAGTTTCTCGGCAAGCTTTCGTTCCGCATAAGGCCGCGCGGACAGAAGCCGGACGGCATAGTGGAGTATCGGCATACGCTCCGCCTTTGAACGGGTATCGCGACGTTGTTTCATCGCTATTACTCGCGAGCGAATCTGGTATCGAAAGCGATGCCGATCTGAATCGTCCACGCCTTGGCCGGACCGATGGTTGTCATGCCTGAAGGTTCATCCAACCCGAAATGATAGGACGCTTCGGCTATGACTCCGAGACCGGTCGTCCTGCTGGGTGTTTTCGCCCCGATATGAATGGATGCGGTCGGAAATTCACCATCGAAGGATTCATCATACCCTAAGCCCGCATAACGAGGCTTGATGTCGCCATGTGCGATTGTATAGCCGGCGCCAAGGCCGGCGTAAAGCGCGGGGAGAGTATGCGTCCTGACAGACAATCTGCCGCCTAATTCGATCTGGAAGTAGGTTGAGTTTCTGCCGGGATCAGGATCTCCCGTGACATTATTCCAGAAAAAGAACGAAGGTCCATAGTAGAATAAAGGAGAATCCATGTCGACTCGTAAACCGAATGCATACCCGCCGCCATCGCCAAACAGCCTGTCCACGACAATTCCGTTCGCTTTAGGTCGCTCGGAGTTGGCGTAGCCGGTAGTCGCGATGATCTGGCTAGCATATAGCGGGGATGCCGCTAAGATCAGTGTGACGATTAGGCGAGTCAAAACAACAAACATGACTTTACTTACTTGCGGCGGCTTTTTTTGCTTTCGGTACTGCCGTCGGCTTCTCCGGTCCGGTACCATTTGTGGATTTGTCAGGATCGAGAAGTAGCGCGAATCCCAATTCCTGTCTTACTTCATCTTCTATTTTAGCGAGCGTGTCTGACTGTTCCTTAAGAAGCTCTACAACCCGGTCGCGGCCTTGACCGAGTCTATCTTCTTTATAGCTGTACCAAGTGCCGGATTTGGATACGATATTCATCTGAACCGCAAGATCGAGCACATCGCCGACATGCTGAATACCTTTTCCGTATAGAATATCGAATTCTGCTGTTCGGAAAGGCGCCGCGACCTTGTTTTTTACAACCTTAACCTTCGTTCGGTTCCCGATGGATTCTTCCCCATCTTTAATCGTTGAGACCCGGCGAATCTCCATTCTAATCGTACTATAGAACTTGAGCGCATTACCGCCGGTCGTGGTTTCCGGATTACCGAACATCACACCGATCTTCATTCTGAGCTGGTTGATAAAAATCAGGCTGGTGCGGGAACGCGAGACAACCGCCGTCAGTTTTCTCAAAGCTTGACTCATCAATCGTGCTTGCAGGCCGGGCAGAGAATCTCCCATTTCGCCTTCAATCTCTGCTTTAGGTACGAGCGCGGCAACCGAGTCAATTACAACGACATCAAGAGCGCCGGATCGAATCAGCATTTCTGCGATTTCGAGCGCCTGTTCTCCTGTATCTGGCTGACTCAAGAGCAGATCGTCAATATCGACACCAAGCGCTCTGGAATAAACCGGATCCAGAGCATGTTCGGCGTCGATAATCGCCGCTTTTCCGCCTGCTTTTTGAGCTTGTGCGATAATGGTTAGGGCCAGCGTTGTTTTGCCCGACGATTCCGGTCCGTAGATTTCGATAACCCGGCCGCGGGGAACGCCGCCGACTCCCAATGCCGCGTCAAGCGATAGTGCTCCTGTACTGATGACGTCGATTTTTTGAATCGGTCCGTGATCTCCCATCCGCATGATCGAACCCTTCCCATACTGCTTGTCGATCTGCTGCAGAGTGATGTCCAGGTTCTTTTGTTTTTCCTTATCGAATTCCTTTGCCATATTATTGCCCGCGTGTGTGATGAATGATTACGGTTGAATTTGTTCGGATAATTTATTAGCAAGAGTGCGCGCTTTCGTACGGACAAAAGCGTAATTGAGGTCATTGAGCCCATTAAAGTCAGCCGCTTTCCTGGAATACTCATAGGCTGTGTTCAGGTCCTGACTGCCGGAATAGGCCAGAGCAAGGTGATAAAGAGAATAGGCATTCTCCAGATTGCCAAGATCGAATTCCTTAACGGCTGTCGTAAAATCCGAGTCCGCGAGTGCCAGCATTCCTATTAATTCGTGAGATTGTCGAATTTGATTTGGGTTTCCTGTTTTGACAGCGGCTCGGCTGTAAGCTTCCGTTTTGATACGGGCTGAAGCCAAATCCTTCCGCTTCAGGGCGATCCGGGCTTCATTATAGAGCAGAGAGCGTTCTGCCTGCTGTTTGAGGTTGTCTGGAAGTTCCGAAAGGGCGATTATGCGATGAGATTCCGTGAAACGAGCCTGTGCTTCGTCATATTGTTCTGACTCATAAAACAGTTCTCCGAGTGTATTCAAGTCATTTGCCATCGTCGCGAGATCCTGCGCTTTCGAAGCGATTTCGTATTGCTGCTCAATGGTTTTGATCGCACTGACCAGGTTCCCCTCATGAGCATAGGTCACGGCAATCGCGAAGTAAGCTTCTCTTCGCTGGCCGTCATCTTCGGCGGCTTCAAGCAGCTTTTCCAATTCCATCCGCGCATCAGCCATCCTGTCAAGGTAAGTCAAGTCTGACGCGATACCGATTTGCGAGAAGGTAAAATCCGGTCGGACTTCGAGCGCCTTGCGATAGTTTTTTATTGATTCTTCGAATCGTCCCATTTTCATCAGCAGCTCGGCATAGGAGTCGTAGGGATTGGGATCATTCGGAATCAACTGAATATAGTGCTGGAAAGTCTCCTCCGCTTCTTCGTATTTGCCAAGCGCGCGATAGGAGTAGCCGAGATTATTAAATGGAGCCGAAAACTCAGGAGCCAATGCAATAGCTTTTGTATATTGCGTAATTGCTTGCGCGTACTTCTGCTGTTTGTAGTAATAATTACCCAGAAGGTCGTGTGCGCGCGCGTCTTTCGGGTACGATGAGACGAGCTTTCGCAAGTTTCTGCCTTGTGCGAGTAGATCTCCTTCGACAGCCGAAACATAGGCCATGATCAGCAGTCGCTCTCCCTCTGAAGCATTCTCGGAATACTTCACTGCCAATCTTAAGGATTCCATGGAATCCTTATTGGTCGGTTGGGCAAGGGCTAACGCCAGATAGCCGAGCGCGAATTCGGAATCTTCCGCGACGCACTTCTCAAGGATGCCGCGTGACTGCTGATTCAGCAGGCGTTCATGCATATCCCTTCCTTGAAGGTAGAGCTCCCGAGCTGTGTCCGAGTCCGTGGAAATCGGAATAAGTCCGTCATCGATTTTCGATTGGCAGCCCGTTAGTCCAGCCAGAATCAAAACGGCAGTTAGCGCGATTACGAGGTGTTGTCCAGTCTGATGCATATTCATTATCCGTAAGCAAAGTAAGTTTGGTCCGCTAAACCGGACGACCGGTTTCGGCATAGGTTTTCAGACGGTCTATCCAGTGTCGATATTGTGTGATAAATGCGCCGATGGTGATCTTCTCGAGCATTTTTCCGAGCAGGCCTTTCATCTCATAGTCGATGGAAAGGGTAAGGCTGCATGAGTCTTCTTCAACTTGTTCCAACCGGAAGATAAACTTCATGTACTTTGCCTTGTCCTGGAGTTTCATCGATCCGCCGATTGGGGATTCGACAAACATCTCGCCATCGGTCAAATGCGTGATACGGGTATCCAGAGTTTCGATTTTCCCGCCGACATCAAGGCGAAAATGCCGAACAGAGTCGATCTTTAGAATGCCTTTGGGTTCGATTTCGAGGTCTCGTACATTGGGCGCCCAGAAGGCGACTTCCTTCGGATCGGTAAGCAATGTCCAAACCCGGCTGCGTTTGGAATGTATTTCACAAATAATAGACTGTAGTGACAAGCAAGACTCCGGATTTAATTAGACTTTAGGTGTTCAGCTTGGTTGCGGTACCTAAGGTGAAAGATTTTAATTCTTCATATCGCGCGCCTTCACTGCTGAGATGACTCCGCATCAGCGAGAGGTGATCAACATAAAACAATTCGCTGCGCATTTTAAAACTCAAAAACGCGTCCGTGATTCGCTTTTTCCCTATAGGCTCTTTAATGCGAGCCACGGTAAGATGAGGCCGGAACTCTCGTTCTTCCTTCGGAAAGCCCAGCGCTTCCATCGCGTCATCGACCTTTCTTTGCAGAATAGTCAATTCGTCTGGGGCTGTAATCCCTGCCCAAAAGACTCTCGGGCGACGCGGATTGGGAAAGACTCCGGTTCCGGCAATACGAATCGAGAAGCGGTGACTTGCATCGACAATAGAGCGCAGTGAATCGTTAATTCGTTCTACCAAATCACGATCGACATCCCCCAGGAACTTGAGCGTTAAGTGCATCCCCGTCGGTTCGGTCCAGCGAACGCCTTTCCCTAACCAGGCAATAGACTCTTTTGGTAGAGCAAGCAGATCTTTCCACTCATCGGGCAGGTTTATCGCAATGAAAAGTCGCATTACTCAACTGAATCGATCAACGACTTGTAAAGTTCGTAGAGCAATAAATGGGTTGCACGCAGTTTTACGCGCTCTCTGTCCGCGGCACCAAGCTGCAATAATTTGGTATGCGTTTCATTTTCAGAAGAGATCGCGATCCAGACCGTTCCCACGGGTTTTTCCGGTGTCCCGCCATCAGGTCCGGCGATGCCTGTCGTTGCCGTACTCCAGTGTGCTCCGGAATTAATCCGAGCTCCTTCAGCCATAGCGACCGCAACTTGCTCCGAGACAGCACCATGCGCTTGGATCAGCTCGTTCGGAACACTTAGCAATTCGTTCTTCGCACGGTTGGAATAAGTGATGAATCCCCGTTCGAACCAATTGGAAGATCCGGGAATATCCGTCAAGCGGCTGCAGATTAAGCCTCCCGTGCAGCTTTCCGCCACGGCGAGTTTCTGACAGCGGTTCAGGAGAATATCGCCGATAACCCGTTCGATGCGGACTGTACCCAAGCCGTAAACATGTTCTCCGGCACACTCCCGAATGATACTCTCCGCGCTTGCGATCTGGAACTCCGCTTCGTGAGGATCATTTGATCTCGCAGTCAGCCGCACATCCAGCAAACCATGATTGGGTAGATACGCCAGCTCGACATATTGCTCGATCAGGCTGCGGTCACCCATCGTTTCGACCAGCAATGATTCACCGATTCCCGCCATTCGGAGTGTCTTCATCAGTCGGCACATATCAGGATAGGCTTCCCGGACGACCGGGATGACATAGTCATCCATGATGTCCCGCATCTCTTGCGGCACGCCCGGCAGCGCAAAGAGGTGTTTGCCGTCCTTCTCAATGTGAATGCCTGCCGCTGTGCCGCCCTGATTATGAATTCGAGTCGCGCCCTGCAAAACCAAAAACTGATTTTCTGAAACAGGCGGCACTGCTCTGCCGAATCGCTTAAAAATTCCCTCCACATGCTCCTGCTGTTCAGGATCAACGACTAACGGCATCTCGAATACGCTGCTGAGCGCATCACGGGTGAGGTCGTCGGGCGTCGGTCCCAATCCTCCGGTAATGACTACAATATCCGCGTGTGTCATCGCTTGCCGAACAGCGGCGATAATCTCGTCCATCCGGTCTGCTGTCGTGGTTGCCCGGCGCACATCGACTCCCGCTTGAACCAGGGAACGGCCAATATAGGCGGCATTGCCGTTCACTGTCCGGCCCTGCAAAATTTCATCACCAATAGTCAGAATCTCGCCGAGAATCGTCACCTGAGGACTCATCCCAGTACTCCCGGCAGGAAGAGCAGAACCACATAGAGCAGAATCGCTCCGGCGATTCCCGCCAACACATCGTCAATCATCACGCCCCAGCCCCCCGGCAGCTGCTGAGTTTTACCGATTCCGAAGGGCTTGAAGATATCAAACAGACGAAAAACGAAAAATGCGGCAAGATAGGCGAATATTGTATGCGGTACGGCAAACAAGGTAATCCACTGCCCTACAAACTCATCGAACACGACCGGATCAGGATCGGATTTCTTCGGATTCGGTCTGCGGAGTTTGGCGAATTTATGATTCTGTTCCACCTCATAGCCGGCGATGTAGCGATTGGACAGCCAGACTCCGATCAATGTAGCCGGAATAGTGGCGATCATCCCCCAAACATTAAGCAGAGCGGGAATAAACCAAATTATCACACAGGTAACCGCGGATGCCACTGTCGCGGGCGCGATCGGAAAGTATCCCGACCAAAGAACCGTTGTGACCGCTTCTTCGGGGAACGAGATTTTTTTCAACCCTGTCCCCTCCTGCGAATCTCCAGTAAGAGCTCGCGATTCCCTGACAAATATTCGTATAAACTGAATGCTGTATAGGCTGTCACGAAGACCATCAATCCATAGATAATCTGAAGCATATGAGGAATCGGCATGATCCATTTGTGAAACAGTTCGATCGCCAGGATCGTCAACGCGGTAGCGCCTTGCAGAATCCCTTTCCATTTGCCTGAGGTGCGCCTGCCCATAGCGGTGCCCGTCAATGCGGTAAAGACTCTTAAATAGGCGACGACAACATCCCGGTAAACCAGCAGAGCAATCATCCATGCGGAAGCATAACCTACAACAAGAAAACCGATAAAATAGGACATTCGGGCAATGGTGTCACTCATCGGGTCCAGCAGTTTGCCGACATCCGAAACTTGTTTTCTTGATCTCGCGGCGATCCCGTCAGCCACATCGGTTGCTTCAATCAGTATCGCGATGATAAAAGCCGCTTCAATCGGATATGACCAGTTGGTCAGATAGACCAACAGGAACAGCGGTCCAAGCGCAAGCCTCGAGAGTGTCAGTTGATTGGCGAGATTAAAACCGGGGATCATTTCAGCAATAAGTATAGTGAGTTATTCCACACTGGTTCGATCCACCATGGCGCGGGCCAGTGTCACCTCGTCCACATGTTCAATATCAGCTCCCACTGGCACTCCCCGCGCAATCCTGCTGACCTTCACGCCGTACTCTTTGAGTTCGCGCATCAGATAGAGACTTGTGGTGTCCCCATCGGTTGTCGGACTTAGGGCGAGGATGACTTCATTGATTTGCGATTCGTGGAGCCGGTTTTTCAGTTCCTGAATGCGCAGTGATTCAGGTCCGACACCATCCAGAGGACTGAGCGTACCGCCCAGCACATGGTAGAGACCGCGAAAAACGGCTGTTTTTTCCAATCGTATAATTTCTGTGGGCGATTCGACGACACAAACAAGCCTCGTGTCGCGTTTCGGATCGGTGCAGATGCGGCACAATTTGTCTTCGGTCAGATTTCCGCATGAAGCACAGAGATGAATCTTTTCTTTAACTGCCTGAATAGCCCGTGCCAGTTCGAGCGCCTCTTCAGTCGAGGATTGCAGCAGATGCAGCGCAATCCTCGACGCTGATTTACGTCCCAGACCGGGAAGCTTGGCGATCAACGTTACCAGTTTGTCAAGAGTGGGGGAGAGTTCGGTCACGTTTGCGGGTACAGGTTTATTCAGGTTCGCGAATCTGGTCATCTGGAACTTCTTCCGCTCCAAATTGACTTTTAATGCTGTTGAAGAGGTCCCCGCCCGGACTGTCGGATTCAGTCTTTTTGATTTTAGGCTTGTTGTTATTCTCGTTCGCTGCCGGTTTCCCGGTGACAATTGTGAGCGACCAGCCTGTCAGTTCTTTGACTGCCTGCTGCAGCGCCGGAAGGGCCTCTTTCATCTGACGGAGCAGAAACTCATTGGAACTGTCCGGACAGATGGTCAGCTTGTTGCCTTTGAGCGAGTCAGGTGTCCAATGCTCCTCGGCTTGTGCCGCCGCCGCAGGCTGAGTTTTCTCAAATACCCCGAGTATCTTATGCCATTTAGCATGAAGCGTTTTAAGCGACGGTTCACCAGAAATGGGAGCGGCCGGTTGGACAGACTCGCTGTTTTCATGCACGACAGCTCGCGGTTTCTCGGGCTTGTGTACAGCCGGAGGTGTGGGCGTTTTTGCAGGTTGTGTCTTAACAGGCTGCCGCGCCGGCTTCGGGCCAGCGGAGGAGGTGGACTCGGAGCCTGCCAGAATATCACGTATCGTGACCACTCGATCGAGGTTCGCCCAGCGGAGGAATGCCACTTCGAAACGGGTGCGAGGAGTGACCGACCATTTGATTTCATCTTCAAGCTTCGTAGCCAGCCGAACCAATCGGAACAAGTCTTCAATTTCGAGAGATTCTCCGGCTGTTTTCAGCCGTTGAGATTCAGCTTCTGTCTTTCCGGGCAGGTCCAAATTTTGTTTCAGGAAAATAAGGTCCGTCCAGTATCTTTGCAGCTCTTGGAGAAGTGCTGCATAGTCCGTTCCTGTTCGTGCAAGATCTTCAAAATAAGCCGGAATCGACTCATTATCATGCTCGGCAACGATGCCGGTGGCGCGATACAGCAGATCCTCCGGCAGAATTCCCAAGACATCCCTTGTGGCATCAATCTTAGCGCTTCCTCCCGAAAAAGATACGACCTGATCGAGTAATCCTTCCCCGTCTCGCAGTGAACCATCCGCCTGTCTGGCAACCAGCCAGAGGGCTTCCTCATCACATTCCCATTTTTCAGCTTCACATATCTTGGATAAATGATTGGCGATTTCGACTTGACTCAACGGTCGAAAATCAAACCTCTGCACTCGCGAACGAATGGTACTCGGAACCTTATGGACATCGGTTGTCGCCAGAATGAAAATCACATGCTCCGGCGGCTCTTCCAGTGTTTTCAGAAACGCATTGAAGGCGCTCTTGGAGAGCATATGAACTTCATCGATGATGAAGATTTTTTTCTGCCCGGCAACCGGAGCGAGTCTCGCCACATCATTGATCCGCCGGATATCTTCCACGCTTGTATAGGATGCCGCGTCCATCTCTATGACATCCAGTTCACGGTCTTCGAACAGAGCTTGGCAGGTTTCGCATTCATTACAGGGCTCGGGATTCTCAAGATCGAGATTCCGGCAATTAATAGCTCGGGCGAGAATGCGTGCCGTTGAGGTCTTGCCGACGCCACGCGGTCCGGTGAATAGAAAGGCATGAGCCAGTCTTCCTTGCCGGATCGCGTTCTTGAGCGTCCGAGTGACGTGTTCCTGGCCAATGACATCCGCGAAAACTCTTGGCCGCCAGCGTCGTGCAATAACCTGATAAGACATATAGTTAGAAGGTGGGAATACGAGATTAGTACGGTGGTAAGCTGCTGAAAGAACTCTTTCAAATATCAAATAAAGCAAACAACTAAAGATAGGTTTTTTGAACTGGATAGTCAAATACCTGCAACAAATAATTAAACAAATGTGCAGTATTGAAATTCAATAATATCAATCTATAAGCAGTTAGACCTCGGTTATTTGCCCTTTAATTGCATAGTGACTCCACTACATAGCCGCAACCCTATCGCACTCCACAGCAAAGAAGCTCCCGCCATTTCAAGGAATTCTTCAAGCATCCAAGCGGCTTTATACAGGTGCGGTGCATCTAATCCCGCCAACAAGTAATTGCTGTTATGTTGAATCCATTCACCTGTCAATGACAGACACCAGCAAAGCAACGCGATAAACATCAGTCGCCGGGCTACTTTATCGTTGCGGAATCCGTAGAAGATCAGCCAACACAGAAACACCACAGATCCGATCACCATCGGCATTGATTGCGCCAGCCAGTGCGCATCGGAGGACGGAATCTCAGCCTTAGTGAAAGTCAGGCGCGGACCGAGGCTTTCATGCAGCATTGCCGTCTCGTCGATGGACAATAGGAGCAGCAGTAGAGCGAGCAGAAGCCAGGGCAACCTCGCGCGCAATACGGATTCCCGCATTGACACGAGCACCACAGTTAAAGACGCCAGCAGAAGCTGTGATGATGAGAACCAGACGACGAAATTGCTTTCGCGGTCAAGATGAACAGACCGTGCGATCACGTCCGGCGTCCAGATATTTAGGATTACCAGCATCAGTTCGCAAGCAAGCATCCACCATAACAAGCGATACCAAAAACTTTTTCTGCAAAATCTTCCGGTAATCAAATTGAGTTCGTCAAGCGGTTCTTGA
>JAHIZR010000481.1 GCA_018814465.1 bacterium
AGATGTATGGTATTGACGGCACACTTTCCGAAGGCATGTCCCTGCTGTTGTTGGGCGGCGGCTGCGGCGGCAATGGAACGGTCAGTCCGACCCGGATCGTCCCCGTCAATGGTGGAGAAGCTTTGTTTACCTACGGACCCGGCGGCATCGGCGCAGTGACCTTTGAGGGGAGCTACAAGCTGGCGTACTTCGGATTTGCCTTGGAATCCGCCTGCGGACTGAATTCCACGACTCATTACAGTGTGGTTTTGCAGGAGCTGATCAATTGGATGTGGACAGTCGATACTCCGTCAAAGCCGACGGAAGCTTTGCCGGTCACGGCGGCGCTGCATGGCTGTTATCCGAATCCTTTCAATTCAAGTACGGCGATCCGTTTTGATTTAACGGCGCCGATGAATGTCAGGCTCACTGTATTCGATTTACTAGGCCGGGAAGCGGCGACGTTGGTGGATGGACCGGTTGCGGCCGGTGCGCACAGTGTGAAGTTTGACGGCAGCGGATTGGCGAGCGGAATGTATATTGTGCGGCTGGAAGCGGACGCGCAGGTCTTTACTTCGAAGATGATGTTATTGAAATAATCCTGTCAATGCATTGGCGGACGGGCAGATGGGTGTTCGCCAAAACAAAATGGAGATCGTTGTGAACAGGTTTTTACTCACGGTTGTGCTGGGAATTATTCTGGTCGGATCGTCCTTGGCGGAAAGCCGCGACTATTCAGGTTGCGAATGGGTGCCGGGGCGGTTGATAGTGGACTTCACAGAGGAAGTAGGCACTCTCTATGAAAAGGAAAGTGCGGATGGTTCGCCGATCGCGATTGGTGTTCCGGCTGTTGACGAGCTGCTGCGGCAGTACAAGATTACTCTCATGTACCGGATCGCGGATGACTTGATGCTGTCCAAGATCAGGATTCAGCCGGACTTTTACCGGTTGGTGGTCCTGCAGGGTCCTGAAGATATCGACGTGATGCAGATGATGCACGATTTCGATGCGAGCACGCATGTAGCTGCGACGTGGCCGGATCTGCTGCACAAGGTATTCGATACGGAGCCGAACGATCCGAATTGGGGAGCTCAGTGGGACAAGCGCTGTATGGGGATTCCGCGAGTCTGGGATTTTTCGACGGGATCGCGCGAGATTCAAGTGATTGCGATTGACGGCGGAACCTGTTTCCAGCATCCTGATTTTTTCGATAATCTCTGGGTAAATCCCGGGGAAGATATTGATGGCGATGGCGTGCCGTGGACTTGGGAAGATTATCCGGGGGACACCGATGATCTAAACGGTGTGGACGATGACTTGAACGGCAAGGAAGACGATTTTATCGCCTGGGATTTTATTCGTAATATCGGCGGGTGTGTCGAGCAAGATGACTGTGATAATTTTGAGGATAATGATCCGACTGCATACGGTGACCACGGAACTCACGTGCTGGGTTTGATGGGTGAAGTCGGCAATAACGGGATCGGCGCGACCGGTGTTAACTGGAATATATTGATCATGGCCAGTCGCGCGGGCTACACGCGCGCGGCGGATGATCAGGGTTTGGTTGTGAGTTCGGCTGCGGTGTCCTGTATTACCTGGGCGCTGGGTCATGGCGTGGATGTTCTCAACATGTCCTATGGATCGCCGGGCCAGGGTTTGGAAGGCAGTGTAATTAATACTGCTTGGGCAAATGGCTGTATTCTGACGGCAGCAGCCGGGAATGATTATGGTGTAACCACTCCTCAATATCCGGCGGCTTTCGAGCCGGTGATAGCAGTCGGCTCAACCTCTAATCAGCAGAATTGCAGCTTAGTGTCCGACTTCTCGAATTATGGAACTTGGGTGGAGTGTTTTGCGCCGGGGGATGATGTCTTCTCGACTTTGTGTCCCCCCAATGACGATCCTCCTCCTGTCAATAATCCAAGTTACGGTATCAACGGCGGGACCTCGATGGCGGCTCCGAACACGGGTGGCGTTTGCGCGTTGTTGTGGTCGGTATTCCCGGATTATACGAACCAGCAGATCAAGGATTTGCTGGAGATGGGGTGCGTGGATATTTCGGCTGAGAACACGGATATAAATTCCAGCTATTTGGGATGGGGCAAGGTGGATGCGGAGAATTCATTGCGCCAAGTATTGCCCTATCTGACGGTAACTGGTATTTGGGTGGAAGGCGACAACGATGATGACGGTCGTCTTGAACGATTTGAGACGGGCAGTCTGTATATTAGTGTGAACAACGAAGCGGGCTGGTCAACCGGGCAGTCGGTGCAAGTCAGTGTGTCAGCGCCTTACGATGGTAATTTATCATTTCAGAACTCGAGTTTTCTGTTAGGGACAATTAATGCAGGTCAGACGGTAACGAATACAGCGCATCCTGTGCAGATAACTTCAGGCTGGTTTCAGGATCCTTACTGGGCGACGTTGACCTTCCAGTTTACGGGGGCCAATGGATTAAATCTAACGCAGACCGCAACGCTGCGTGTGGGTCGTCCCAAGGTGCTGGTTGTGGATGATGATGCCGGAATGGCTTATGCAGATTTCTTCTCGACAGCTCTGGATGGTTATGATCCGAATTGGCGAGTGCTTCATGATGTTTGGGATACGAATTTAGATGCCGCGATCAGCTATGCTGATATCTCCGAATATGATCATATCATTTGGGCGACCGGCAATGCCACATCGAACACCTTGACTGCGTCTGACATGGCGGCGCTGGCGAGCTTCATGGATGCGGGCGGCAACGTGATGATTGCCAGTCAAGGAGCCGATAATGATGCGACCGTCACCGGCAATAGTTTCTATGCAAATTATATGCATGCTCAGGCGACGACTACGGCGGGTTCACCTCAGTTGGTTGGTGTTACCGATGATCCGATTTCCGATGGTACCGCATTAGGACTGGTTGGCGGCGGTTGCGGCGGCAACAATGTCAGCGCATCCGTTTTGACTCCCGCGAATGATGGAATCGGTATCTACAAATATAGCGGAAACGAAAATATTGGTGCGATTCGCTACGCAGGCAATGGTTATAAGATGGTATATTTCGGATTCGCACTGGAAGCTGCCTGCGGATTGGTTCCGAACACACAGCATTACAGCGTAGTTGTTAAGGCTGTAGCGGAATGGTTCGATATGGTAATTATTGACGTAGACGAGCCGGCTGCGTTCACACTGCCGAGTGAGTTCGCACTGCATCCGAATTATCCGAATCCGTTCAATCCGGAGACGATGATCAGCTTCGATGTGGGCACGCATTCGCGGGTTGTCATTCGCGTATACGACCTGCTGGGACGGGAAGTCTCCAAGTTAGTTGACCGCAGACTATCACCGGGAACGCACAGCGTGAGTTTTTCGGGTGCGAATCTGGCGAGCGGCATCTATCTGGTGAACATGCAGGCGGACGGTTTCAGTGCGACGCACAGAATGGTTTTGATGAAGTAACCGCAAATCTACCTCCCTTTTCCCTCCGTTTGTCTTTACTAAGTGGGGGGAGATAAGAGATATAAAGCCCGGCGAGAAATCGCCGGGCTTTTCATTGATAGTATATTAGTCTGAATCAGATCTTGGTGCCTAATTCGTAGCCGGAGCCTTTGGTGGTCGAGAGGTAGGCGGCGAGCAGATTCACGCAGGCTTCCAGATCCTTCTTGTTGACGGTTTCAACCGTGGAGTGCATGTAGCGCAGAGCCAGCGAAATCCCGGCGACGGCGGTATGACCGGAGACCTGTCTCATGCCGGCGGCATCGGTTCCGCCGCGAGGGAGGATTTCCATTTGGTGTTTGATTTTTTTCTGTTCGGCGATCTTCTTCAGTTCCTTGACGATTTTGGGATTGGAAATCGTCGCGCCGTCCTGGATTTTAATGCAAGCACCTTCGCCGAGCTTTGTCACGTAGTCTTTAGGATCAGCGCCGGGAGTATCACAGGCAACGGTAACGTCGAGGGCGATACCGACATCGGGCTTAATATCGAAGGACGCGGCAATCGCTCCGCGAATACCGACTTCTTCCTGAACAGTCGCAACGGCATAGATGTCCACGTCATGTTTTTTGAGCTTGCGCAGCGCTTCAATCATGACCCAAACGCCGTAGCGGTTATCGATGGACTTGCCGGTAAAGCAATCGCCGACCTCTTCGAGCTCACGGGACATGGTGATAGGATCTCCGATTTCGACGAGTTTTTTGACTTGTTTTTCCGGCAGGCCGAGATCAATGAAATAGTCCGTAACCTGAAGAGTTTTCTTTTTTTCTTCTTCAGTAAGGACATGAACGGGTTTTGTGCCCATGACGCCGAGCAGTCGCTTAGTGGCGGTATGAACATAGACGCGCTGGCTCATCATCGTGCGGGGGTCGAATCCTCCGCGCGGCTGGAAGCGCAGGAAGCCATTGCTGTCGATATGGGTCACGATGAAGCCGATTTCATCCATATGTCCGGCCAGCATGACTTTTCGTTTGCCGTTGCCTTTACGGAAGCCGATGATATTTCCGAGCGCATCGAGACTGACTTTGCAGCCGACTGCTTTGAGTTCTCGTTCAACAAGGCCGCGGATTCCTTCTTCGCGACCGGACACAGCATGGCTGTTGCAGAGTTCATGTAATAAGCTAAAATCCATCGAGTGCTCCACTGTTACAGAGTTTTTGTTGTTAATGCAGGACTATAATATGCTTTTTCCGGGAAAAGTGCAAACTTACCCATTCAGATAGATAGAATAAAAAACCCGCTGAAATGTTTCAGCGGGCTAAAACGGTAGAGACAGGTATTCTCAGTCCATTTGCCGTCTCAGAAAGGTTGGGATTTCAAATCGGGAAGTGCCCGTTTCTTCGTCACCTACAATAACCGGCTCGATTTTGCCGTTTACTTCGTGGGTCAGGCGGTGAATCTTAGGTTCATCGAAGGCCGGCTGGCGTTCGAACTCGACAGTTTCCTGAACCTTTGGTCTGGGGGGCGCAGGAATTCGAAAGGTCGATGAGGAATGGACGGGAACCGCTCGAGATTCAGTCCGATTGAAGCCGGTTGCGATCACAGTGATCCGGATATCTTCTCCGGCGGATTCATCAATCACGGCT
>JAHIZR010000482.1 GCA_018814465.1 bacterium
GGATGCTGTGCTGGTTAAGGACAATCATTTGGGGATAATCGGCGGAGTTGAGGAGTTGGCCGAGATTGTTGGCTCCTCACAGGAAGGGAAAGACTATTTGAATTCAGGAAAGCTCGAGGTATTGACCATGTACGAGCTTGAGCTGGCAGTAAAAATGGGCTGGAAGCAGCTTTTGCTGGATAATTTTACTGTTGAACAGGTTGCGGAAGCGGTTGAGAGGTGGGGCGAGGTTGTGAATCTGGAAGCGTCCGGGGGGATCAATGAGGACAATCTGAAGGACTACGCGGCAACCGGAGTGCATGCGATCTCGATGGGAGCGATTACGCACTCGGTCCGCATTGCGGATTTCTCACTAGAAGTTGACTGGAAGCGGAATCCGCAGGGTTAGGCAGCTCTCCTGATGTCAGAACTACGGCTTGATCCAATCAAAAAACATTGGGTGATACTTGCGGGGGAACGCGCTCAGCGACCTTCGGAATTCAGCATAACGGTTGAGACTCGCAGCAGTGATGAGTGCCCGTTTTGTCCGGGGCATGAGAATGAGACTCCGAATCCGATCTTGACCTTGTCTGATGCGGCGAAGGATGGTTGGGCGGCAAGACTGATTCCGAATAAGTTTCCGGCGGTCGATCAGATTGAAGAGGAATTGCTTCCCGTTCCTCTTCCACATGAAGTCAGGAGAGGGCAGGGCAGGCATGAGGTGATGATTGAATCGCCGTTGCATGACGATCGGCAGTCGCGTTATTCAACTTCACACCTTGCTTCAATATTAGGCATCTATCAGTCCAGAATAGGGGAGTTTATTAATTCTTTTTCTTGCCGACATGTGACGATCTTCACAAATGTCGGTTACCGGGCAGGCGCGACTCTTTCTCATCCTCATTCTCAGATTATAGGATTGAGACAAGTGCCGGGAGTGATCGAAAGAGAACTGGAATCCGCTGTACAACATTACAAGATGGGGGGATCGTGTCTTTTTTGTGATCTGCTGAAGGCGGATCTGGAGTCCGGCGCTCGGGTGATTTATTCTACGGATGGTTTTATCGCGCTCTGTCCCTATGCCAGTCGGTTTGCGTATGAATTTGCCATCTATCCTCGGTGGCATATGGCCGATTTTCGGGATGTCAAAGCTGAGGAAATGCAGTCTTTCGCAGGATTTCTGAAGGCTTGTCTGGGTGCGATGGATGTCTGTCTGAACGATCCGGATTATAATGTGATTTTGCATTCCGCCCCGGCGGTCTCAGATCAGGCGAATTTGATAGAAGCGGCCTACCATTGGCATCTTGAGGTTATTCCGAGAGTATCTACCCAAGCCGGGATGGAGTGGGGAACCGGGATTCATATCAACTCTTTTCCTCCCGAGAAAGTCGCTCAGAGTTACTCCCGAGAGCTTCTCAGGGAAAACACTATTGCTTTATAATTCAATATATTAGAGACAAATTCCAGCTTGAAAACTTGGTATAAATTCGCACTTGACATTGTTATGTGAGTTTATTAAATTTCAAGACTTTGCACAATAAGGTATGACGATGAGTACATTTCACGCAAATTCCCAAACGGCAGAACGAAATTGGGTGGTGGTTGATGCGACCGGCCAGACCCTGGGTCGCCTCTGCAGTCGTATTGCTTCAATTCTTCGCGGCAAACATAAGCCAACCTATACTCCGCACTGTGACACCGGAGATTTTGTTATTGTTGTAAATGCTGACAAATACAGTGTGACCAGCAACAAGGAATCCAAGAAAGTCTACTTCCGTCATACCGGATATCCGGGCGGCGGCCGCTATACGAAACTAAGCGAGCTGCAGGAGAAGCATCCCGAGCGCGTTATTGAGCGGGCGGTGAAGGGGATGCTGCCCCATACGCGCCTTGGACGCAAGCAATTCCGGAAACTGAAGGTATACACCGGATCTGAGCATCCGCATGAAGCTCAGCAACCTATCGAAATGAGTCTGTAAGGAAATAGAAGTCAATGAAACCCAATCATTTCTACGCAACCGGCCGCCGGAAAACCGCCATCGCGAGAGTCTGGATTACTCCCGGCACGGGGAAGGTCGAAGTCAACGGCAAGAGCATTATTGGATATTTCAAGCGCGATGTGCTGCGCATGCTGATTGAAGATCCGATGAAGGCGACCGATACGATGGGCAAGCTCGATATCACCGCGACCTGCAAGGGCGGCGGCAAGAGTGGTCAGGCCGGAGCTTTCCGGCTGGGAATCGCTCGCGCACTGACAGTGATGGACGAGGAGAATCGCACCTTGCTGCGCAGAGCCGATTTGATGACTCGCGATCCGCGCGAAAAAGAGCGCAAGAAGTACGGGAAGCCGGGCGCGCGCAAGAGCTTCCAGTTCTCCAAGCGTTAATAGATTTTCATTTTTTTAATAATAGACGTTCGCAGCCTGACCGGGATCGGGTGTCCGAATCCACGGATTGCATTCCGGGATGAAGGCCGAACCAGCTTAACCCAGGAGCTTTAATGTCTCGAGTAACCCTCCAGCAACTGCTGTTGGCCGGCGCGCATTTTGGTCACTTGACCCGCCGCTGGCACCCCAAAATGAAGCCGTATATTCTGATGCAGAAGAACGGCATCCACCTCATCGACCTCAGGCAGACGCAAGATTGTCTGACTCAAGCTTGCGATGGTCTCTCAAAAGTAGCCGCTAACGGTCAGCAGATTCTCTTTGTCGGGACAAAGAACCAAGCCCGCGAAGTGATTCAAGCTGAGGCAAAGCGCGCGGATTCCCCTTACGTTACTGAACGCTGGCTCGGCGGGATGCTTACCAATTTTCAGACGATTCGACAGGGTGTCAAGACGCTCGAGAGCTTCGAGAAGATGATGACGGACGGCACCTTTGAGAAAATATCGAAAAAGGAGCGACTGACCATTGAACGCCGCCATGCGAAGCTTCTGCAGTCGCTCGGGGGTATCCGCCATATGCGCCATCTTCCTGGCGCTGTTTTTGTTGTTGATATCAAGCGCGAAAAGATCGCGATCGCCGAAGCCAAGCGGCTGAAGATTCCCGTCGTCGCGATGGTTGATACGAATGTCAATCCTGAAGAGATTGATTTGCCGATTCCCGCCAATGACGACGCGTTCAAGTCGATTGCTTTAATCGGGCGCGCGATTTCCGAGAGCATCATCGAAGGTACCGCGATCTACAAGTCAAAGGTTCATGTTCAGGAAGACACCGCGCAGACCGAAGCGCGGGATCGGGAAGCCGGTGAAGAAACAGCGCCCGGAGACCGCAGGCGTCGCCGTGTTCGTCGGCCTGTCAAGCGGGAAGAGGGGGGAGAAAAGCCGCAGGAATCACAGGCAGATACTCAGGTTAGCGAGTAGAATTCGACCTTTAACAAATAAACTGACTATATAGAGGATATCATGGCAGGAACCGTGATTAGTGCGGCCGCAGTCTCGGAGTTGCGGCAAGAGACCGGCGTGGGCATGATGGACTGCAAGAAAGCCCTCATGGAAGCCGGTGGTGATAAAGAAAAGGCCTTGGAGACTTTGCGGAAGAAGGGGATGGCCGCGGCAGAGAAGCGTGCCGCTCGGACCGCAAATGAAGGCATTGTCGTTATCAAGACCAACGAGCAGAACAGTGTTGCTTCACTTGTTGAGATAAACAGTGAGACCGATTTCGTGGCGAGGAACGAGGAATTTCAGCAGTTCGGCGCGAAGGTCGCTGATCTGGTGCTGAATTGGAAGGATGCCGGCGGCAAGAGTATCGATGATCTGAAGGCTCTGGACATGGGCGGCAAAACAGTCGATGCCACGCTCACCGAACTAGTCGGCAAGATCGGCGAAAAGCTGCAGGTGAACCGGTTTGCCAGAATCGACGCAGGAAATGGTTATGTTGGAACCTATGTTCACTCAGACACAAAGCTGGGTGTGTTGGTTGAGCTGAATGTTCCGGGGGATGACGATAAAGTGAAGACCTTGGCTCGTGATCTGGCGATGCAAACCGCTGCGGCGAAGCCTATGGTTGTGAATCGCGCAGAGATGTCCAAGGAAAAGCTCGATGCCGAGTTGGAGATCGAGAAGGAACGTGCCCGCGGTGAAGGCAAGCCCGAACCGGCTATTCAGAAAATCGCTGAAGGCCGTATTAACAAGTGGCTGTCTTCCGTCGTGCTCATGGAGCAGCCTTTTGTCAAGGAACAGAAGATAAAGATCTCTGATGTTATCGCGGAAGTATCCAAGGGTACCGGCAAGGATATAAAGGTTAAATCTTTCGTGCGGATTCGCGTAGGCGAATAATCCCAAGCAAACAGATGAAGTACCGCCGTATTCTCCTGAAGCTTTCCGGAGAGGCTCTCGTTGGCGAGGGTCACTACGGCATTGATCCCTCCACACTGGAGATAATGGCTCGCGAAGTTGCCGCGGTCACGAAGACCGGTGTGCAGGTGGGAATCGTGATCGGCGGCGGCAATATCTTTCGCGGTTTAAAAGGCGCTGCTTCGGGCATGGACCGGGTGACCGGCGACCAGATGGGCATGCTGGCGACCGTAATCAACTCGATGGCGCTTCAGGATGCGCTTGAAAAGCTTGGAGTCGATACTCGAGTGCAGACAGCGATTCCGATGCAGACGATTGCCGAGCCGTTTATTCGCCGCCGCGCCCTCCGTCACCTTGAGAAGGGACGAGTTGTCATTTTTGCCGCAGGGACCGGCAGCCCGTTTTTTACGACGGATACCGCAGCCGCTTTGCGCGCGAAGGAAATGAAGGCGGAGGTTCTGATCAAGGGAACCAAGGTTGACGGCATCTATACGGCCGATCCGGTTACCGACAAGCATGCCAAGATGTATGATTTCATCAGTTATCTTGAGTTTGTGGACAACCGCTTGAAAGCGATCGATTCCACCGCGGTGACCTTTTGCATGGAAAACAATATCCCCATTCTGGTGTTTAATCTAAAAGTGCCGGACAATCTCCAGAGAATCGTCTCGGGAGAGCGGATTGGCACACTCATCGGACAGAGGACAGAGCAATGATAAAGGAAATCCTTGCTGATGCCGATTTGCGCATGAACCGTTCGGTCGAAGTGCTGCGGCAGGAATTGACGAAGATTCGTACTGGAAAAGCATCGGTAGGCTTGGTCGAGCAGATAAAAGTCGAAGCTTACGGAAGCGAAGTTCCCTTGCCGCAGGTTGCGTCAATCTCGACGCCTGATCCGCGGACGATTCAGATCACTCCGTGGGACAAGTCCACTCTGAAAGACGTGGAAAAGGCTCTGCAGAAGTCTGATGTGGGGATTAATCCATCGAATGATGGGACAGTGATTCGGCTGGTCATGCCGCCCTTGACCGAAGAGCGCCGCAAAGAGCTTGTCAAACTCGTGAAGAAATATGTCGAGGATGACAAAGTCGCGATCCGAAATGTACGGCGTGATGCGAATGAACATATCAAGAAGCTCGAGAAGGCGCATGAAGTCTCGGAAGACGAGTCACACCGCGCGCAGGACGAGATCATGAAGCTGACAGAAAAGCATATCAAGGAATTGGATCATCTCTTCGAACTGAAAGAGAAAGAGGTGATGGAAGTCTAAGGCTTCCTTTGTCGGCTTCTTCATATGAATATGATTTCGAAGGATCGTCTCGATAGTATTCTGAAATCGGCCCGCGGCAGACACGTTGCCGTGATTGGTGATTTCATGCTGGATCGCCATCTGAGCGGTACCGTTCGGCGAATCAGTCCGGAAGCGCCGGTGCCGGTTGTGGAGATTGAATCCGAAACAAGCGGTTTGGGCGGCGCGGGCAATGTCATCAGCAACCTTGCCGGTTTGGGAGTAAAGCCGATCGCCTTTGGTGTAGTTGGAAATGACCGGGCGGGAGAGTTGCTGCGCGAGCATATCTCAAATGAAGGCGGCGATGGAGCGGGTCTCGTTGTCAGTCGCGATCGCAAGACTTCCGAGAAAATACGGATCATCGCAGATGATCAGCATGTTGTGCGAGCCGATCGTGAGACACTGCATGCGATCACGTTGCATGAGGAGGATTTGCTGCTCGAAGCCGTCAAGAACTCGTTGCAATCGATCGAAGCGGTGATTCTCCAAGACTATAATAAGGGAGTTCTCACGGCGCGTTTGATTACGGAAATGATCGCGCTGCTGAACAAATCCGGGATTTCGGTATCGGTTGATCCGAAGTTCGATAATTTTCTCGAGTACAAAAAGGTTCATCTGTTCAAGCCGAATGTGAAGGAAGTCGAGCGGGCGATGGGTGTGCGCGCTGAAACCGATGAACAGGTTTCCGAAGTTGGACAGCGACTCTGCGATTATTTAACTCCCGACTTGCTGATGATTACGCGCGGCGAAAAGGGCATTGCGTTGTTCGCGAAGGGTGAACCGATGCATACCTTACCGACGCGCGCACGGCAAGTGCATGATGTTTCCGGGGCGGGCGATACGGTAATTTCCACTTTTGCAGTTGCGGACATGGGAGGCGCAACTCCACTTGAAGCGGCAGCCATCGCGAATTTGGCGGGTGGAATTGTTTGCGGCCATGTAGGAGTTGTATCGATTTCGATTTCGGAGCTGCAAGAAGCAGTCAGCTTCTTTCGCTGAATTCGGGCGACTAGCTCAGGTGGTTAGAGCGCTGGTCTCACATACCAGAGGTCACAGGTTCAAGTCCTGTGTCGCCCACGATGAATAAGTATACCGAGAGCATTCCGCTCGGCTTAATCACAATCGATCAGGCCGCGGCAAAGACAAAGGTCGAGAAGCTTCGAAACGGCATTGCCGTGTTCACAAACGGAGTTTTCGATATATTGCATCGCGGGCATCTTGACTATTTAGCCGCCGCGCGTGATCTGGGACATAAGCTTTTTGTGGGATTGAACAGCGACTCGTCCGTTCACCGCATTAAGGGTGATGATCGTCCGATCAACAATGAGCGGGATCGTGCTTTGGCATTGCTTTCGTTAAAGTGTGTCGACTATGTAATTCTGTTCGACGAGGATACCCCCGAGCGACTCATTAGAGCTATCACGCCGGATATTCTGGTGAAGGGTGGAGACTATAAGGTTGAAGAAATTGTGGGATATGACCATGTGGTGGCTTCCGGCGGAAAGGTTGTGACCATTCCTCTCAGCGAGGGGTATTCCACGACCGGTTTTATTGAAAAGATTGTAAAGACGTATTCCAGATAAATGTTCGACGACTTAACCGGGCGCTTAAATCAAGTTTTCCGAAATCTGCGGGGTGTCGGGAAAATTACCGAGTCGAATATCCGGGACGGCTTGCGAGATGTTCGTCGAGCTCTGCTGGAGGCTGATGTCAATCTCGACGTTGCTCGAGATTTCCTCACTGAGGTAGAGAAGAAGGCTCTTGGACAAGAGGTCATGAAGTCGGTCCAGCCGGCGCAGCTGCTGATCAAGATCGTTTACGATGAATTGGTGACGCTGTTAGGCGGGCAGGAAAGCCGCTTGATGACTTCGAAAAGACCTCCGACCGTTTATATGATCGTCGGATTACAAGGTTCGGGTAAGACAACTTTCTGTGCGAAACTGGGGCGGATGTTGAAGACGAAGGGGAAACGTCCGCTATTGGTCGCCGCCGACTTGCAAAGACCGGCAGCGCAGGAACAGCTGCAAGTGCTTGGTGATTCGGTCAGTGTTCCTGTTTTCCGCGGGGAAACGAAAGATCCGGTCGTGGTATGCGAAGAAGCGCAGAAGCGCGCCCGGAAGCTGAGTCTTGATCCGATTATCCTTGACACGGCGGGCCGGCTGCATGTCGATGATGAGTTGATGAGGGAACTGGAGCGGGTGCGGGCCAAGACAGAGCCGACGGAGATTCTGTTTGTGGCCGATGGCATGACGGGCCAGGATGCTGTCAATTCAGCGCGGGCTTTTCATGATCGACTTGCGTTCACCGGCAGTGTGCTTACGAAGATGGATGGAGACACTCGCGGCGGCGCGGCGCTTTCGATTCGCAGCGTGACCGGTGAGCCGTTGAAGTTTATGTCGATTGGGGAGAAATTGGAGGCGCTTGAGCCGTTTCATCCTGATCGCGTAGCCGGGAGAATTCTGGGACAGGGCGACATCGTCACACTTGTTGAGAAAGCTCAGGCAACCATTGACGAGCAGAAGGCGGCTGAATTAGAGGCGAAAATCCGCAAAGCGGACTTCACTCTGACCGATTTTCTTGATCAATTGCGGCAGATTCGCAAGATGGGATCTCTGACGGATATATTGGGTATGGTGCCGGGAATGAGTCAGAAGATGAAGAACGTCAAGGTCGACGAAAAGGCTTTGACACATACCGAAGCTTTGATCCTATCGATGACACCTGATGAACGCGAGCGGCCCAAGATTTTAAATGCCAGCCGCCGTCGGCGCATCGCGCGCGGGGCGGGACTGACGGTTCAGCACGTAAACCGGACTATTCAGCAGTATGAGCAGATGCTCACAATGATGAAGAAGATGCGGAAAGGCGGACCCGGGCAACTGCGTCGCGTGCTTGGCGGATGAGAGCAGAGAAATAAACAATATCAATATAGGTTACTAACTGTGTCAGTAAGAATTCGACTGTTGCGTGTTGGGCGCAAAAAAATACCTTGCTACCGTGTTGTGGTCATGGATTCCCGCAAACGGCGCGATGGTGCTTATCTCGAACAGCTTGGGGTGTATCATCCCAATGAGACTCCCGCTCGTGTCGAGATCAAGGACGACCGGACCATGTACTGGCTTTCTGTCGGAGCTTCTCCGAGTGACACCGTTCGGAGTCTGCTGTCAAAGGCAGGAATCATGACAAGGTTCGATCTTTCCAAACGCGGAGTGGATTCCGCGAAGATTGAAGAAGAGGTGACCAAAGTCAAGGAAACTGTCAAAGCTCGCGAAAACCGCCGCCTGTCCACTGCAGCGAGCAAGAAGAAGCAGTCTCCTGTACCAGAGAAGGTTGCGGCAGAAGCTGAAGCTGATGAGACTGCCGCTGACGAGTCCAAGTCCGAGTAGATACTATTTCGAATTAGACTTTCAAGCATAACGCGCTGCTTGCGTAAAGAGACAGGCTGTAATGGAACAGTTTATCAGCTTCATCGTGAAGCATCTGGTTGATCATCCGGATGCCGTTCGAGTGGACAGACAAATTCAGGATGACAATCGAGAAGTCTACCGCTTACATGTAGGCGATGGAGATCTCGGTCAAGTCATCGGGAAAGACGGGAAAACCGCAAGATCCCTGCGGACTCTTGTTTTTGCCGCGGCAGCACGGCAAGGGCATCGCGCGGGATTTGAAATCGTCGATCCGGCACGCGAGAACGAACAGCCTCCGAAAGCGCCTCCTCAATAGGGTGGCTGAATCAGCCGATTGATGTCTGAACAAGATCTGCGAACCATCGGTGTCATTGTCGCACCTCACGGCTTGCAAGGGACTGTCAGAGTCGATCCACTTTCCGATTATCAGGAAAGGTATCTCCACCTTAAGACTGTGTTTTTGAGGCGGAAGGACGGCTCTATCGAAAGTGCGGCAGTAAGTCAAGTTAAGCTTACAACCCGCCAAGTTTTGATGACTTTTGAATCAGCATGTACTCGAAGTGACGCAGAATTATTGCGGGGATGTGAGATCTGCGTTCCCGAGAACGAGACTTGGCCGCTTCCTGATGGCGCGTACTACATTAGCGATATATTAGGTTTTGATGCGGTCGCGGAGGATGGTCAACGGATCGGAGAGCTGAAGGAAGTTATTCGCGGAGCACAGGACATTTTCAGTATTGCAGGTCCGTTTGGGGAAATCCTTGTTCCTTTTGTCGAAAATTGGGTGGGCGAGATCGATTTGAAAGCGCGGACGATTTGTATTCGGAATTGGCGGCAGTTGTTGAATTTTGAATCCCGGGACGAGGACTCTCCGTCATGATGACAGTCGATATTCTTACAGGTGTTCCCGAGCTTCTCGACGGTGCGGTAAACAGTTCGATTCTGCGGAATGCTCTTTTATCCGGGATCTGTGATATCTGGGTTCATGACCTTCGTCATTATACGACAGATCGTCATGGAAAGATCGATGATTCGCCCTATGGAGGCGGCCCCGGCATGATCCTCAACGCCCAGCCGGTTTTCAGCTGCCTTGACCATCTGATGAGTCTGAGGGGAGACATACCGAAACGGATTTACCTTACTCCGCAGGGCGTGAAGCTTGAGCAGAAGCATGTCCAGGTTCTATCCGAGAGCAAATGGCTCATCCTGCTTTGCGGACATTATAAGGAAGTTGACTTCCGGGTTTTTGAAAGAGATCAATGGGAAGAGATTTCTCTTGGTGATTATGTCTTAAGCGGAGGCGAGCTTCCGGCGGCGGTGCTGGCGGATGCAATCGTGAGACTGCTGCCCGGATCATTGGGTGATGATCAATCCGCGAAAACGGACAGTTTTTCCGACGGACTGCTTGACGCTCCTTACTATACAAAGCCTGAAGAAATCGAATCACTGCGTGTACCCGAAGTACTTTTATCAGGGCATCACAAACATATTGCCGAGTGGCGGCAAGAGCAGAAGAAGCTGCGCACGAAGGCAAGACGACCGGATCTCTGGGAGCAGTACCGGATTTTCAGTAGAATAAAAACAAAAGAATAACGAATAGAGAAGATCATGGATCGCATTTCCAACTGGACCATGGATGATCTGAAGACGGATATTCCCAGCTTTTTTCCGGGCGACACGGTGAGTGTTTCGGTACGTGTTGTTGAAGGTGAAAAGGAGCGTCTTCAGGCTTTCCAGGGAATCGTGATTGGACGTCACGGTTCCGGCTTAAACGCATCCTTTACCGTCCGTAAGCTGTCAATGGGTGTAGGTGTCGAGCGAGTCTTTCCGCTGCATTCACCGTCCATTGCAAAGATAGATGTCGTCCGTCGCGGCCGTGTTCGTCGAGCTCGCTTGAATTATTTGCGTGGTTTAACGGGTAAGAAGGCGCGCATTCAGGAAGCTGCCCGGCCCGGGAGTAAACCCGACAAGAAAGCAGCCGCACGAGCAGCGTTGGAAGAGACCGAGACGGCTGAAGCTTAGTTTTCTCACACCGGGAGCTGGTGACCGCCAAGCGCGGTAGAATAGGGAAGACGGTGCAAATCCGTCGCTGAGCCGCAACTGTAAAAGCAGTGAAGAACCACTGTTAAGCCAGGAGACCTGCCAGTTTCTTTTAATGTCCTTCGGTACTGAGGTAAGGTGGAGGCTCTCCGATAAACCGGAGAGAAAGGGATGTTTGCAGAAACTGAGCCTTCGCGCTCACCGTTATTCATTACGAGAATTGCGGCCTTTACGGCGATTGGTGTTGTCGTTGGGCTGGCTTTGGTTGCGGTTCCGAACGTGGAAGGTGTAACAGCGGTTTGTTTCATGGCGGGATTTCTGCTGGGACCCTTGGCAGGTTTTATATGCGGCGCATTGACGGAGACCCTGTTCGCGGGTTTTCATCCGATGGGAAGCTCGATCGGAATTACTCTGATCTCACAAGTGATGGGGATGAGCATTACCGGGCTTCTCGGCGGAGTAGCCGGAAAGCTGTTCTCATCCGTTATCTCGCTTCGAAATGCGCTGGTCATCGTCGCATTCGGGGCGCTTTCTACTTTTCAGTTTGATCTGTTGACGAACCTGGCTTATGTTGTGATGGCCGGGTTTTCTTTTTCTCAGGCCTTTGTCGTTTTCGCGGCGGCCCTGCCTTTTGCCGCTATTCATTTGCTTTCAAATCTGATGGTTTTTTCGCTTATCGTGGTCCCCCTTTTGCCCCGCCTTGAACGAACGCTGGTTCAATCATGAGATGCTTTTTTGCATTATTTCTGCTTGCGGTTCTGCTGTCGCCATGTCGTGCGCAGTTTCCAGAATTCACTCAAGAGCAGCAACAAACATACAATTATGAAGATTTGAGTGATTTTTTGCGGCGCTATCCCGGTATCTATCCGTTGGACTATGGCACACTGGGCGCGCCGCTGCTGATTCGTCCGTGGAATCTGCACCCGTGGGAACTGAAAGTTTGGCGAGACGGCATACCGATGAATCGCCTCGGCGACGGCTTGTATGATTCGAATCTGCAGCCGTCTTCGGAACTCGAAAAAATCCAGTATTCGTTTTTGGCGGGAAGTCCGGGCGGCGAGTTTCACCTACAGACAAGGAGTCTCCCTGTTGATTCACCCTATACTGAGCTGCAGATCCGGGAAGGTTATTACGGTTATGGGACGGTTGATTTTGCGCACGGTCAGCGGGTCAAGGATGATTTTACGATGGAGGTGACCGGACGGCTTGGCTGGTACGATGGTGCGCGGACACTCGTCTATGGGTCGACACTCTCGCGGTTGAATCGTCTGCGAGGATGTTTCGGATTTGATGCAGGCGAGAGATGGCGACTGAAGTTTGTCTATGAAGGTTCTCACGTAAATGCGGACACGGATATCAGCGGACTGAAGTTATCAGCACCGCACAGCCAGTATGTTGAGCGGGAGCAGGCCATTCTATCTATACAGGAAAAGGATTCACTCAAATCAGTCTGGTCGCCTTCACTCTCGGTCTTTGTCAGGCAGGATCGCGAGAAATGGGAGTCTTATTATAAGTCGAGAGAAGCCGCGCATGGCTGGGTACTCCGCACGAGGATTCCCGTGCCGAAGCAGAGATTATCGCTGCGGCAAACGGGAATGTTTTCGAGGCTGGATTCTCCTTCCATTCATCAGTATGATGAGGTCTATCTTGAATTGCAGGCGATTGACTCTTTGAATATCGGTATCGGTGAACTCGCGTTGAACGGATCGGTTCGAAGAGAGTCCGCGCTGAAGGCGGCCGAGCGAAGCGAATGGTCACCGCTGGTTGGGGGAGGAGTGGAGTTCAATTCGAGAAGACTAAACGGTTTCTCTTTTAAAGGGGGTTCGCAGTATACCGAATCTTTAACACCGATTCAGTGGATAAAGGACGAATACCGGGTAGTGAATCGACCGCTTCCGATAGACCAGGCATTCGTTACCGAACAGATGTCCTATGTATATATGGGTTCGTACCAAAGCGACGAGGTGCGAGGAGTAGATCGCTTTCTCAATACTCAAGCGGGATTGGATTGGCGGCACGAGGGATATGCGATATCACCCACGCTGCAAGTGATATCTCCCCAGGGTGAATTTCATTCGAATTTTGAAAATGCAGACAGCTCGGTTGTTACTTTGGTTTATTCAAAGCACAATATGCCTTCTAATTATATTGCTTCGCTCTACGCGACGCTGCCGCTGAAATGGGGATTCTCGCTTGAGACGAATTCCTTCCGCCAATTCGATGAAGAAGGTGTCGATAATAATATCGGAACTCGAAGCTACAATCGCTTGTATTTCGAGCGGGATTTCTTCAAGGCGCCCTTGAGGGTAAAAGCGCATATCAGTTATGATTATATAGGTCCAAGATCAGCATACTCTGACAAAGGGATTTATGAAGTTCAGAACTATTATCTGGTCGGATTGCGCCTGTCGGGAACGATTCGGGGCGTCACTTTAGTCTGGGGTGTTGAGAATTTCATGGATCAGTACTTCACAGAGCGCTTTGAACTAATGCCCGGCTATGTCATGAATCACAAGGAAGAGTATTTCGGAGTGATTTGGAGACTGTGGTTGTAGTCTTTTATATAGTATTTTCAGTAATGCTGTTCATGTCCGAAAGCGCCGCTTTTGCAGACTCCCGATTGAGCGTTCGCCTCTATGATGACAGCGGATCGCCGGTTTCCAAAGCGGAAGTCAGACTTGAGCCGACGGGACAGTATCTCTATAGTGATAATGACGGCTGCTGTCATTTCGATTATCTTGAACCGGACAGCTATTATCTTCAAGTAATCGCAGAGTGCTTTGCTCAGTTTGATACGGTTGTTTGCGTATCCGGCAACGAATGCCTGCGAATCAATTTGCGACTGACACCGCTTTCGGTTGAAATGTCCGAGATTGTCATTTTCAGCGATCCCGCTGACCGCGTGCTTGAGTTTTCAAGAAGTGATATTATCGAGAGCGGTTTGCCGACGCTTGAAGCCTTTCTGCATAACCGGGCGGGTTTAGAAATCCAGCATGACGGCGACAGCGGCGGCGAAACGTCCGTCCGTATCGGAGGGTCGAACGCGAATCAGGTAATTGTACTGTTGGATGGGAGGAAACTGCAGACTTCAGCCAGCGGAACGGCGGATCTGTCATCCATTCCGCTTCATTGGATAGAAACGGTAGACATTTTCAGAGGATCGCAGACTCTGCTGGGAGGAGAAGCGATCGGCGGGATCATCAATATACATACAAGACAATTATCGAAGGATGAAGAAATTCAGACGGCGATCGATGTTAATTCTCACCGGCAAGTGTCCACTGTATCACGCTCCGGTTCAATCGCCGACCTGGAATCATTTATCTCATTTACGAGAACTCAGGGGAACGGCAAATATTACTATAGAATCTCCGAAGATGACGGCAATTCACAATTCACGAATGAATTAGGCGCGACTGAGCAGCGATTGAACAATGATTTGGTCCGCGATCAGCTTTTTGCGAAAGCAGCTTATCGCGTAGCGCCGGATTCACGGCTGGAATTGTCAGGTGCATCGGATCGATCTGACCGGGGGATTCCCGGCTATCTTTCGCCTCGCCTGACTCCGCTGGCGCGGCAATCAAGCGGCTCGCACTTTCTGAACGCACTCTTCAGTTCGCGGTCCGGAAACGTGGAGTGGCGAGGTTCGGCTTCGCTCACACAAAGTAATCGCCATTTTTCGGATCCCGATCCCTACAGTTCAGTTCATGA
>JAHIZR010000483.1 GCA_018814465.1 bacterium
AAATAGTTCAACCGGTCCTCGCGCTGTTTACTCTGAGAATCACCGGCTGTGATTGAAGGCTGATACGGCTGAATGATCCGCATAATCTCGAACACCCCTTCGTGAATCGCCAGCGACAACGGCTCCTTCCGCATGAAAATCCGGCCCGCTTTCACTTTTGCGCCCTCGGTATCCAGTTCCCCGATCCACGTCAGCTCGCGAATCCAGAGCTGTGAGTCGCCTAACAGCGGCACCGAAATGCGCAATCCGAAAAACACCGCCAGTGCCAGCAGCGCCCACAGCCACGCCGACCGATTGGCAAGCACTGACAGCAGAACCGTCAACTTGCTGACAATGGGTCTGCCCAAAGGTATCAGCAGCAATCCTCCCGCAACCAGAATAAGAGTCGAAACCCAGAATGGCAAGAATGCGATATGATGGAATCCCCAAAGTCTCCACTCCGGACGCGCCATACTAATCAATCCGACATGAAGAAACAGGATGCCGGTGATTCGCAGGATTCGCAGCAGCGGAAGTCTTTCCACAAAGTGAATTTCAGGAATCTTCGGGAGAGGAGCACTTTTGCTCGAAGGGGAGGAGGGTTTAGCCGTTGGCTTCTGTTTCCGCGACATGAATCTCTGGGTCTGCTGAAGACTGCGAAACTTCCAAAACAACGGGCTTCCGCTTCGGAAGCAGCTTGTCCTGAAGTGCGAAAATAAAAATATGCGATGCCGACATTGACCAGATAAACATCCACAGCATCAAGATCCAGGCAAACGTAATCGAAGACCGCTTCAGCAATTCATCGAATAAAACCGCTCCGGTTCCCAGCAAAAGAAAACAAATAAAAGGTTGCGGACGGTTCCAAATTGAAAACCCGCCGCTTCCGGCCTGCTTCGGAGTGATCTCAAACTCGCGATTGGCTTTTAATATCCCCTTCAAAACGGATCCCACATAAATCGGCATCGTACAGGCCAGCAGCCCCTGCAGCATCGCCAGATTGCGCAGCGCATACCCCCGCAATCGCATATGAACATAGGGAAACATCATCGCCACCGCATACAGAGGATAAACTGACAAATACACCCATTCGATCGGACGCGCTGCCGAAACATGCATCCACTCCGACCCCGCCGCCGCCAGTCGCACCATAATTGTCAGCAGCATCGGAACGATTGCCAAATACACCAGAGCCAACGTCGAAATATAATATCCCGCCGACCATAAATAATCTAAATGAAGCTTCCAATCCAGACTGTAGAACTTATAAGTGAGCAGCCGGCGAATAATGTTCTTTGCCACAGCAGTGTTCCCCTCCGCCCACCGCCGCTGCTGTGCCCAGTAGTTCTTTAAAGTCGTCGGACCGATCCCAATCGCGAATGCCCTGCGATGATATACCGATTTCCACCCCCGTAAATGCATCAGAAACGATGTCGCCAAATCCTCGGATACCGTCGTCTCGTCCCAGCCGCCCACATCGACGATCGCCTCGATTCTCACCAGATCGTTGCTCCCGCAGCATAGCGCGCGCTGATACGATCCCTTCGCTTCCATGATCGTATCATAGAGCAGCATCTCCTGCATCGCTGCGGCCCGTGTAATCAGGTTCTCCTCGGCATTCTCATAAAGCTGAGGAGTCTGCACGAACGCAAGCTTGTCATCCGCCTCAAGAATCGGCACCAGCACCTTTAAATAATCGCTGTGAACCTCGTGATCCACGTCAAAGACCGCCATATACTTCGCGCCGCCCCGCACTTTCGGCAAGGCGTCATTCATCGCCGCCGCCTTGCTGCCCCGGTTCGCTACATGCACCACATTCAATCCGTATTTCTCCGCAAGCTCCACCGCGATCCGCTTGTATTCTTCCGTCCGCGAATTCTCCACCAGATAAGCGCGGTAATTCGGATAATCAAGCTTTATAATCGTCGAGATGCTGCGCTCCATGATCTCCGGATCTTCATTGCAGGCCGGGATCAGCACGATTACCTCCGGCGGATCCTCCGCCAGCGGAGGCGAAACCGGCAGCCGATAATGCGCCGCCCCTACCCACGCATAAAACAGATAGGTCGACCACTGCGCGATCAGAATAATCTCTGCGGCCACAATCAGAAAAAGACCGATCGTATGCAGCGCCCCCCAGCCGTCCGCCAGCACCGCCACCGGATCGGCAAGCTGTCTGAACAAATACTTGTAGAACGGCAGCCGCATCCACTGACCGAATATAACTACACCGCCCAGCAAAAACATCCACACCCGAATCGTGTTCTTCAACCGTTCTGTCCGTCGAAATTCAAAAAATACGGAATTAATCGGCGTCGGCTTGCGATAGACTCCATACACCAGAGCATACAGAGTCAGAAAAAAAATAATCAGGTAAAGTGTATAGTACAAAAGTCCGGAAGGTGGTTGAGTGTTAAAATGGAAATTTCTTTATAAGGAGAACCCAACAAGGTGCGCAACCTGGTCGGAACTCATTTCTAATACGATCTAACTGCCGCCCTCTGCGGCAGGCGAGGGGGAGTCGTACTCGATTTTATCCAGTTCAGTTGTCTTTTCATACAACGAGAAAGATAAGTCCGAAAGGTAAAGCGCGTGCGGATTCCGTGCAAAACCTTCGCTGATATTCTTTGTACTAACCAATTGCCATGACGCATGCGGATCTGTTTCCACGACATGCTTCATGCCGAAATTCCCCGCCCCCGGAATAATCAGCCAGATCCGGTTGGCTTTGTCCAGCGCTGGCTGGATTGGAGTGTCCTGATAAACATAAAGACTCTCCACCCCTCCCGGCACATCGAAATAGTAATCTCCGATCTGATCGTTCCAGCCCGGATCCCAAATCAGCAAATCCCCGCCGCGAAGCTTCCCTGAAAGATACTGTCCGCCTTCCCGCCAGGGTGTCTTGTCCAGCTTCGTATGATAATCGAAAATCGGGAAAACCGTCATGACTAAAAGCAATGTCACGACGATGCGGCGCGGCAATAGTTCGAATCCTGCTGTCGCCCAGCCCAGCACGATCAACAACATCGGCAGGAAGGGAATCGTGTATCGCTCGACAAACATCGGAGTAATCGTCACCGACAGCAGCCACGGGATCGCAATAAAACTCACCCATACCGCCAGACAAAACAGCACCGCCGGTTGAGCCTTGCGATCCGACATGCTGCGAAAAACCGCCGCCAGCGTGGCAATAATCAGCGCGACAACTCCCAGCCACGGATTCATGAAATAATTTATCGCTGTCGAAAATAATTTCAGGAATCCGGGTTCGGGAATCCAGCTCGCAACCGAATTCCCCTCGAGCTTCAGCGAGAACTGCGAAATCAGCCGGAATACCAGCGGCAGATACAATAGAATCGTTACTCCCGCCGTGATCGAAAGCTGCCGTAAGTTGTGCCGCGCTGAACGATAACCGGGAGCCGTCCGGAAAATAAACAACCCTGCCAAATGAGTCAGCAGTATCAGAAAACCAAGCGGATGAGTACAAAGAACCGCAACGGTTGAAAGCACATAGCCAATGGCATGCTTCATCCGGAAATCGCGGAACAGATGGAGCATATAATACCATGAAACCATCGCCAGCAGAGCCAGCAGAGTATAGGGCCGCGCTTCCTGGGAAAAGTGAATCAAATAGGGATTGACTGCCGCGAAAAAGGCTCCCCAGAGTCCCGCCGGTTGGGTAAACAGCTTACGCCCCAAATGGTACACCATCAGAATTCCGAAAATCCCGAATATTGCCGCCGGAAATCGCAACGCAAACTCGCCGGTTCCCGCTAAGCTGCACCAGAACTTGCTGATCCAGAAATAGAGCGGCAGTTGAGTACCATTCCCTGAATCGGTGAACAGAGCCCCATAGGTCATCCCCATGCGCCGCGCCGTCGTCGCCTCGTCCAGCCACAGACTTTCCGTGCCAAGACCGTACAGCCGCAGCAGTGCGCCCAGCACCAGAATCCACAGCATAAGTCGCGAAGGTTTCATCGTCTGCTGAGGACTCGCTTGTTTTTCTGGAATTGAAGAATGGACAAAATCGGAAAAACTCTATATCAAATGCTAATGCTTATGCTGAAACGGAGCAGATTGCATAAGTTAAGGCTCTTTCCGAAGAGTCTCAACCTGTTGCTGAATCAAATGATTTGCTATGATGACGAATATTACGTTAATTCAAACATCTGAAATAGTAAAAAAATCATATCATATACTTGATATTACTGAACTAAAATAATCCCTAAGACAGGCTGTGTCCTCGTTTCTTCAGAACGCTATCGGACATTGCCTCATAGGAGTATGTCCTCATGAGTACCAGCAGAGAGACAATGCTCTGTGAATTCCCCGAAGATGTCGCCGCTGCCGCCGCCGCGCTGATCCACGAAGCTCAGGCGCAAGCCATCAAAGCACGGGGAGTTTTTCGTATAGCTTTATCCGGCGGAAACACGCCCCGGCTGCTGTTCGATCGCCTCGCTCGGGAGTGGCTTGATAATATGAAATGGGAGAAGTGGGAAGTCTATTGGACGGACGAACGGTCGGTCCCGTCCACCGATGAACACTCCAATTATAAGCTTGCCAAAGATCACCTGCTGAGTCATGTAGCCGTGAAAAACAGCTTCCGTATCCCTGCCGAAGCTAATGACTTGCATGCCGTCGTTGTTGCCTACAGCTCCACACTTAAAAAACAATTCGCCTCCGACAATCCCGTCTTTGATGTGATTCTGCTCGGTATCGGCAGCGACGGGCATGTCGCTTCGCTCTTTCCCGGTAGTCCGCTGCTTGAATCCGGCTCTCTGCTCGCTGTCGCCGAAAGTGATTCTCATGCCCAGAAGCGCGTGACCTTCACCCTCCGCACCATCAATAAAGCCAGACTCATACTCTTTCTGGTTGCGGGCGAACGAAAAGCCGATGCCGTCCGCGAGGTCCTTGTCAATGGAAACTATGCTCTCCCCGCTGCCCGCATTGATTCTCCCTACGGCCGTGTCGTCTGGATCATCGACAAAGCCGCCGCCTCTAAAATTACATAGTTTACTCATCTATTAGAGAAATTGCCCTCATTTGTCATCCTGGACTCCCGCCCGTGTCCTTAATACTGACAAAGTATTTAGAAAGCGGGGCGTCCAGTAATTGAGTCATTTGAGGTGCGTAACCTCACCCGGGATTCCGAACATAATCATTTTTGCCGCCGTCACCAGAGCATGTCATCCTGAACCATGCATTTTAGATAACTTGTTCGACTCCAATTCCTGCATGGTGAAGGATCTTCCGCCGAAGAAAAAGTTGCAATGCGAGAAAACTATCCGGCGGACAGGTACGAGAGTTTATCGCTATTAGTTACTATTAATTGATCCACTAACAACAAAGGCGAACCATCAGGCTCGCCTTCTCTTATTTCCCCCCCAAACTTGGTTTGGGGGGACAAAAGGGGGGTCTTCTTATCCTTCCATCTATCGAAGAGAATATGGGCGTTACCTGAACATCAGATGCAGCCCGCCGAACGGCCGAACCTGCGTATCATTCCCGTCCGGCGGAAAATACGCCCGCACACCCAACTGCGCGCGCACGATATTGTAATCCACCTGCACCATCCCGCCCACTTCCGGTGTTTCGAAATACGGATAGAAATACTCTTCCAGCACGGCTTCATTCTCCGCGCCGCTCTTCACGTTATTCGAGAACGTATAATTCTTGAAGAACGCCTCCAGCCGCAATCGGCTGTCTTTGGCTTGCAGGGGAGTAAACCGAATCGAAGCCGTCTGATAAAACTGATTCGCCCGCATTAATCCTTCGTGAACCGACCTCGTCTCGAAGCGGTAATGCAGATTCGGAATCGCCTTTTGGCCGACCGACAGCCCGGCCTGCGCAAACTCACTTAAGCGCGCCGTCACGGCAGCCTCGACATCATAGCCGCCTTCATGATCGAATTTCCAGTTTGTTTTCTGCCGAGGCTCTTCGGAATCGACAACAGTGACATCATAGTTCGAATCTCCCACCCAGCCCGACAGCTTCAGCCACATCCCGATCTTCTTGCCGCTGCCGTAAGGCGAGAGCTTATCCAGTCCGACCTTCGCCGTAATCTCGTAATGCCGCAAATCCTGCTGCGCCGGTTCGTCGTATAAATCCTCATCCCATCCCGCGCGCGCCTGATCCCAGAACAAATCATCCAGATAGTAGGCGCGAATCCCGCCAAACGCAAAGAAGCTCCGATCCCAGGCTGGAATATACATCGCTTCAAAGGACGACGCTAAAAATCTTGGGCTGAGCGTATCGCTCGACCATGGTGCCATATCCGCCACGAACCGCAGTCCCACTCTCGAGTTCACATCCTGCCGTCCTGAAATCCAGGGATCCCACACTCCGAAATCCCATTCATTGCCCGCGCCTAATTGCAAAGAGCCGCGCGACGATTCCCGTTTTGACATAGAGAATGAGCCGCCAGCCATCCCCAACGCCTCGCGATAATAGAATCCTCTCGGGTCCTGCCGCAATTCCGCCGGAATATAAACCGTATCGCGAATCACAATCGGATCCTTTTCAATCGTCACGATCTCCGGCACGAACACCGTATCCGCCTGATAGATAATTATCGTATCGCGCGGCGTCGGACTC
>JAHIZR010000484.1 GCA_018814465.1 bacterium
AACGATCAGAGTCTGTCCTCGTACCCCCGCAAAGGAGCGAGACAGCATCGAGTAATGCGTCCGGTTCTGGCCATAGGCGCGCATCGCCTCGGCAATCCCGGGCAACTCACGCTCCAGCAATTCCATGAGCGCTTCCGGCGTGCGATCACGCGGTGTGATCCCCGTGCCGCCGGTTGTCATCACAAGATCAAAAGTCTTGTCGTCGCACCAGCTGGTCACTGTCTCTTGAATCATTTGTATATCATCGGGAATCACCTTGTACTCGACGACTTCGATGCCTTCATGTTCCAGCCGTTCGACAATAATCTTGCCCGAAAGATCGCTCTTCTGTCCGCTTGCAATCGAGTCCGACATGACCAGCACACCCGCGCGCAGCTTGCGCGGAAACACTTCACGGAAACTGGCCTGGCCGCCTTTCTCCTTCAGGATGCGGGTTTCACCGATGGAAGCTTTGCGGTCGATGCAGCGCACCGTGCTGTAGAGACTCAAAGCGGCGGCTGTGGCAGCCACCATCGCCTCCATCCCCACCCCGACTTTGTAAACCGCTTTCACTTCCGCGCGAATCTCAACCGCCGAGTCCGTCAGTTCGAATTCGATATTGACATGATCAACCGGAACTTGATGCGTGAAAGGCAGCATGAGGCTTGTATTCTTGACGGCTTGAATCGCGGCAATGCGGGCAATTAAAAAAGGATCCTGTCCTCGCACATCGCCGATTCTGATCTTTTCAATCGTATCGGAATTGGTCAGCACGACGGATTTCGCCGTGGCAATCCGCAGCGTATTGGACTTGGATGAAATGTCCTTCATGAATTTAACGGTTGTCATATGGAATCCTTGGATTGAAGTTTTAATATGGCTTCCAATTTATCGAGCGAATCCGGTGTATTGAAACTCCGCAGCGTTTGTTCGAACTCCGCGGTGATATCCTGCGCCTTAAGAGTCGGCAGTGAACGAAAGAGTTGCTGCAGCGAGCGCTTGCCTTCATCCAGCGCTTGCGAAACCAAAGGCGCGATCTCGCTCGAGTAAATACCGGGGAAAGGCAGATACTTTGCTGTTTCCACCGACTTGAAAACGCAGATCGCAGCCGTATCATCGAGCAGCAAGCGGCAGGTGTCGCTCGTCAGCAAGGGCTGATCACAGGCCACAATCAAGTATCGCGAATCAAGGTGCGTGGCCAACAGTGCTTCCAGTCCGCCCATCGGACCCTGTTCCGGCCGCAAGTCCTCTACGATTTGGAACTCATCCTTGATACTCACTGCATGCCCGCCCAGCAAGACAATCTGCGAACAGAGGGGGCGAATAGCCGCCAGCACCCGCTCCAGAAACGTGCTTCCATCGGACAGCCGCACCTCATGTTTGGGCTGTCCCATGCGCGAGCTTTTGCCGCCGAATAATATGGCTCCGGTCATGGATGGGGATTGATTGATATGACTATGGAGATCTGAAACCTGAATATGCTCATGATAATTATAGAAGTCAAGCCAGAAAACATCCAAATAACCCATTAACAATTAGATATCTATTCCCATTCCCAGGCAAAAGAATACTGTAGCATCCTTAATGCACAGAGCTTGACATCGCTAATAACTTTCTTTATATTAGATAAAAAGATATGGTTGTCCTTTTATGAACTTCTCAAAACCAGTCACTTACGCTATCCGCTCCCTCATCCACCTTGCCCGTGAAGGCAATAAAGGACCTGTGCTCAGCAGCACGATTGCTCAGGAAGAATCCCTGCCAGCCCCCTATCTGATTAAAGTCCTCGGTGTCCTCACCACGCACGGCATAGTCAAAGCCAGTCGTGGTCGAGGAGGTGGCTTTACTCTCGCGAAGAATCCCACCGAAATCAATCTCTACGACATCTTCATCCTCTTCGAAGGTCTGGCACTGACTCAGGATTGCCTGCTCGGATTAGGCAAATGCGGCGAAGTCAAACATTGCCCCATTCATGATAAGTGGGAAGAGCCCAAGGGACACATGGAGGCCTTTCTGAAAAATACGACGATCGAAGAGCTTGCTCGCATGCGTGATTCTCTCGAATAAGCCTGTTTATGAAAAAGTCCTCGCTGTGTGCGAGGATCTCATGTTTTATTCGATTCGTATTTCTCACAGCAGGATTAACAGCGAAAAGTAATTATTAATACTCTCTTCTTCTATATTGGCAACTTAGATTTGCGCCAAGATGAAAACACATTTTAAAGGCAATTCTTACCAATTACATATGATCAAATCTCACTACACTTTTCTGCTTCTAAGGTGTCCAATAGGCGATTCAAAAGGATTCGCTTTGAGAGCAAAAGTAGCAGTAAATGGCAGAGACACGCTTCCCGGATTCGAACACTCAAATATATCTTTGAATAGAGAAAACTGAGCTGAGCAATTATGTTAGAAATTATGAACTTAGATGATTGTTTTATGACAATTTAGGTAATATTTGCGAAGTCTCCATTAATCCAATAAAAACCAGAGTATCCCAAATTGCGGTAGGTTGAGAAAATTTTTTCACACTCGATAATTCTCAGCCCTCACGCAAGATCTGCCGTAACATTTGGCTGAATAAATACATAATAGAGTTCAAACCCTTGATATTGAATCATTGACAGATTATATTCTTAATCGAAAACAAATCCAGTTGTCCGCCTTCAAATGCGCCCCCGGCAACTGATACAATCTATTAGAAACGGATGGTAGAAAATGAACAGCAAATTCCTTAAAGCCGCTGCTCTGCTCGTAATCGCGTATGCATTCTTTGCCGTTAACCTCTTTGCTGAAGAAGGTGCAACAACTCCTGCTCCAACTTATGTCGGCTCCGGCAAATGCAAGATTTGTCACAAGGGCGATAAAAACGGCAACATCTGGGAAACATGGGAAGCCGGTGTGCATGCCAACTCGATGGCTTCCTTAGTCGCAAAAGGTGAAGAGAATAATCCCGAGTGTCTCGCCTGTCATACGACCGGCTACGGCGCGGGCGGCTTCGGCACTGAAGGACTCGATCCGAAAGTTGCCGAAGGTCTCAATCATGTCGGCTGCGAAGCCTGTCATGGTCCCGGTTCCGAATATAAAACGAAGTCCGTGATGGAAGACCGCGACGCCGCCATCGCCGCGGGAATGATCGTCCCCACTGCGGAAACCTGCGTAACATGCCACAACGAAAAGTCTCCGACTTTCAAGGGATTTGACTTTGCGGAATACTGGGCGAAGATCGAGCACAAACTGCCTGCGGCGGCCCCGGCTGAAGAATAATTTCGCCCACGATTTCGATAGAGTGATTTCGTAGCCGCGCTTCTGCTGCGCGGAGAACATGGAGAAAGGAAGCATCATGCGGATTAGAGACCGCTTCCGGTCGATACTCTATGAGGGAAGCGGGAGAATTCTTTTCCTGGTGCTTTGGGTGTTTGCGGCCTCGCAAGCCCCGGCGCAGGAAGAATGCATGGAATGCCATAGTGATGAGTCCGCCACTCGCACTCTGGAAAACGGCAGAATTCAATCACTCTTCGTGGATCTAAACAAACTGGAGAACTCCGTGCATGCGGAGTTCTCTTGCGTTGACTGCCACTCGGATCTTGCGGGATTCGATGACTGGCCCCATGCCGAGTTCTTGGAGAAGGTCAACTGCGCCGAATGTCACGACGATATCATGAAGGACGTGGAGACTTGCGGTCACTACGGTAAGATTTCCTGTGTCGACTGTCATGGCAGTCATGATATTTTAAGCCCGTCCAGCGCGGCGTCCGCTTTGTCCAAGGACAAAGTGGACAACCTCTGCGCGAACTGCCATAACGCTCTTCACCCGCCCAAACCCGGCCGCTCCCAGCCTTATTCCAGTTACGACGTGGGGATTCACGGTAAGCATCTTAGGAACGGCACCGACAAAAAAGGTCCCGGCTGTGTGGATTGCCACGGTACGCACATGATTCGCTGTGAGAAAAACAATCCGGCGGAACTCGAAGCCGCCTGCATCGGCTGCCACAGCGAAGTCGCTTCCGTTTTCCGGCAATCGGTTCATGCTGAAGTGGAAGGTCATCGTGCGCTGTCACACTGCTATGAATGTCATGGCGAGCATCGCAGCCGCGCGCCCTCCGATACCACGCTTCGTGTGACCAACGAAACTCCCGCGGAAGCCACCTGCGGTATGTGTCATGCGGAATCCGTCGCGCGTTATAATCAAAGTCTCCATGCCTACGCATTAGCCTCCGGTTCGCCCCGCGCTCCCCGCTGCGAAAGCTGTCACGGCGCGCATGCCATCTATCGTATCGACGATCCCAAGTCTCCGATCTATCGCTCCAATATGGTCGAGACCTGCGCTAAGTGCCATAGTCAGGTCGGCATTTCGCTGGACCCCGATGTGCGCCTGCCGCGCTCCTTTGAAAACTATATGGAGAGCACGCACGGTAAACTACTGGCTGAAGGCAATGAAGATGTGCCTGTCTGCACGGATTGTCACGGCGGCCATGCGATTCTTGGAAGCAGCAATCCGCAGTCCACCATTCACTTGCTGAATATCGACGATACCTGCGGTAAATGCCATACGAAGCAAGAGCAGGACTATCATGTCTCAATCCATCGCCGCGCGCTGGAAAGCGGAGTCTTCGACAGCCCGACCTGTACCGGCTGTCACGGCGAGCATCTGCTGATCTCTCCGAAAGATCCGAAAAGCAAAGTCAGTCATGGACGACTGTCGGAAGAAACTTGCGCCAAATGTCATAATGATCCGGTGATCATCCGCAAGTACGGCTTAGCACCTGATGTCGTCACGACCTATGAAGACAGTTATCATGGCTTGGCAACCCGCGCGAAATATGCCAACTCGCCCTCCTGCGCCGACTGTCACGGCTTCCATACTGTGCGCACAGCTGCTGATACTCTCTCTTCTATCAACTCAAGAAACGTAGCGGCAACATGCCGCAAGTGTCACGAAAAAGCTGATGCAAAATTTGCCGCCTCCTATACGCACGCGGCGCTTCAGCCCAGAACCGGCGATGCCAACTACTGGATCGCCCGCATCTATATTATCCTGATCGCTTTCGTGATCGGCAGCATGGTGATTCATAATGTGGTCATCATGAACCACTACATCCGCGCAACCTATGCGGAACACGAGGGCGGCGATAAGGTTACGCGCTTTGACACTCATCAGCTCATCCAGCATATGGCCTTGTCGGTCACGTTTATCCTGTTGGCCTTCACGGGCTTTGCATTGAAATATCCTGATGCCTGGTGGGTGCAGTGGATATCCGCCCTCGGCATGGACGAAGCCATCCGCCGTATCGTTCATCGTACGATGGCGGTCGGAATGCTGCTGACCGGCATCTACCACGTGGTTTACCTGTTCTGGTTCAAGCGCGGTCGCGAAGAGCTTAAAGCGCTCCTCCCCGGTAAGAACGATATCACGGAGATGACGCAGAATCTGAAATACCATACGGGCCACAGCAATACTCCTCCTGCCTTCGGACGCTATGATTATACGCAGAAGGCCGAGTATTGGGCGCTCATCTGGGGAACGATTTTAATGATTGCAACCGGAGCTGTCTTGTGGTTCCCGGCTGAGTTATCGCCGATCCTGCCTTCCTGGGCGGTCAGCATCTCCCAGACGATTCACCTCTATGAAGCCTGGCTGGCAACGCTGGCCATCATCGTCTGGCACTTCTTCTTCGTGATCTTCCATCCTGAAGAATACCCGATGAGCTGGACGTGGCTGACCGGCAAGATGTCCGCCGAGTCCGTCAAGCATCACCACCAGGGCTGGTACGAGGAAATCGTCAAATCAAAGAAGAAAGCAGACTCTGAAGCTTGATTGTACTAAACGATGCTGTCATTCCGAAAACTCGCTCGATGGCTTACTATCCCACACCGTCCTCGGTGTGGGTGCCTAATGCGAGTTATCCGGAATCCCGGCTTATTAGGTACCAGAGCATCAAG
>JAHIZR010000485.1 GCA_018814465.1 bacterium
ACAACTACCTGTCATCTGATTTATGACATTCTGAAAAAGGCGGGGATGAATACGGAACTCGTCGGGAATGTCGGCACACCTTGGAGTGAATATCTTCCCGCGGACGAATCCAAAGCGTTTGTCGTCGAAATTTCCAGTTTCCAACTCGAGCATGTGAGTCAGCTGCGGCCTCATGTTGCCGTTGTCCTGAATATATTCGAAAATCATCTGGACAGACATGCCTCTATCGATGAGTATGCCGATATCAAACTCAGACTAACTGCCTGTCAAACCAAAGAGGATTACTTTGTCTTTAACGGCGACGATGCACATCTGCTGTCGAGAGAAAATCGTGCTGACAGCGCGAAAATCCGATTCGGACAGGCGAAGCATCTCGATTGGCATGTAGCCGATGATTCGATTGAGTTCACGAAAAATTCCGAAGTGCTGTTCTCCATTCAGGAAAAGTCAATACCGCTGCTCGGACTTCACAATCGTCTAAACGCGGCGGCGGCAGCGGCAGCGGCGCACTGCTTCGGTGCCGACTTCGCTTCCATCGAGTACTGCTTAAAGCATGCGAAGCCGGTCGAACATCGCCTCGAATTCCTGCGCGAGTTGAACGGCATTCGCTTCGTTAATGACTCAAAAAGCACGAATATGGTCGCAACCAATGCCGCTGTTCAGTCACTCGAATCACCGATTCTCCTGCTGTTCGGCGGTCGCCCCAAGAAGGAATCCTTCCAAAAGCTTAATGAACATCTGGCAACGAAAATCCGGCATCTCTTTCTGTTCGGAGAGGCCGCACCGATTGTTAGCGGACAAATTGAGTCGGAAAACAAGTATACGATTCTCGGCACAATGAAGGAAGCTTTAACGGCGGCATACGCCGCGGCCAAGTCGGGCGACACGATTCTTCTTTCCCCCGGCTGTGCCTCCTTCGATCAGTTCCCGAATTTCGAGGAAAGAGGCCGAATCTTCAAATCACTGGTGGCTGATCTATGAATACTCTGCTCCGTACGCATGGCTTTCACACCTATGAAATGGACAAACAGGCCGGTTATGATGTCGCTCTGCTGCTGACGACTCTCCTGCTTTGCTTCTGCGGAGCCGTGTTCGTTCTGACTTCTTCAGCCGTACACTCGTGGCAGATTTTCGAAGGCAACTCGCACACAATCTTCTGGAATCATGTAATCCGGCTCGGACTTGGACTTGCTGTCCTGATTACTCTGACCTTTGTGGATTATCATGTCTATGAGAAACTCGCAAGACCGCTTGTTTTCTTCTCGATTCTGTTATTGATCGCTGTTTTCTTTCTGCCCCAGCCTTCCGGAGCAACGGCTAAACGATGGATATACCTCGCGGGTTTCAGCTTTCAACCCGCTGAAATCGCGAAATTCGTGCTGATCACTTACTTGGCTATGAGGTTTGCCGCTCTGCGCGAACAACCCTTTTATCAAAATGAAGCAAAAGCTCTCTGGGGATGCATGTTTGTCGCCGCGCTGATAATGCTGATGATCGTTATCGAGCCGAATCTGTCGATGGCGCTGCTTATCTCCGGCATCGTCTGTCTGCTGTTCTTCATTGCCGGAGCAAAACTGCGTGGACTTGTCATTCCGGCGATTGCGACACTGAGCTGCTTCACCCTCGTGGCTGCATTGAATTCCTATATGCAGAAAAGAATATCGGATTTCCTCGCCGGCATCGTCGATCCCTTTCAATCCAGCTATCATGTCTATCAGTCACTCGTCGGTATCGGAAATGGTGGATTCTTGGGTGTAGGTCTGGGACAATCCACGCAAAAACACTTCTTTCTTCCGGAACCTTATAACGATTTCATCTTCAGCATCATCGGTGAAGAGCTGGGAATTCTGGGAGCATCCGCTTTACTGATTTGCTTCGTCCTGCTCTTGTCTCGAGGATGGAAAATCGCCCGCAATGCACCGGATGCCTTCGGCTATTTTCTCGCGGCGGGAATCACTATTTCCTTCGCGCTATCTTTCGTCATCAATATTGGCGTAACTCTCGGAGTCTTGCCCGCTACGGGACAGCCGCTCCCCTTTATCAGCTATGGCGGCACTTCGCTGATGATCTCATTAGGCGCGATCGGAGTTCTGCTCAATATATCGCGGCAGGCGCAATCGGGGAAATCCATTATTCACTCTTTTAATTCAAGTGACCGCCTCTACTGAGTTCAATCCGAGAATCCTGATCGCGGGCGGCGGCACCGGCGGTCACCTCTATCCGGCTATCGCCATTCAGGAAGCTGTTCTGTCGCGTGCGCCAAATGCTGAAATCGAGTTCGTGGGAACGAAGCAGGGAATCGAATCTAAAATTCTGCCGAAAAAAAAACTGATTCTGAACCACCTCTGGATTTCAGGACTGAAGCGCGGCTCTCCCCTTCAGAATCTCGCTACCGTTTTAAAGCTCGGCGTCAGTCTTCTGCAAAGCGCTCGCTTGATCAAACGTTTTAAGCCGCACCTCGTGATTGGAACCGGCGGCTATGTAATGGGACCTGTCCTGTACATGGCACAGCGAAAGGGGATTCCGACTCTGCTGCAGGAACAAAATTCATTCCCCGGATTGACGACCCGCAAACTCGCTCCAAAAGCCGATGCTGTCTGTATCGCTTTCCCGCATGCGGCACGGCTCATGAAGACCAAGCGGATCGAGATAACCGGCAATCCCGTGCGCAGCGGATTCCAGTCCATCGAAAAATCCGAAGCACTGAAAAGCTATTCGCTCGACCCTGCTCGTCCTACCCTGCTCTTCGTCGGAGGATCGCAGGGAGCCCGCTCGATTAATCTGGCGGTTGCTGATGCTCTTCAAGAACTCCTGAAGCGCTTCAACATCATCTGGCAAACTGGCAAATTCGGAGTCCCTGAGGCAGCCTCTCCATCGGTGATTGAATCTGAAACCGCGCGGCATCATCTGAGAATTCTGCCATTCATCGATGATATGCAGACGGCCTATGCGGCTTCTGACTTGGCTATCTGCAGAGCCGGCGCTATGACGATCGCGGAATTAGCTATCTGTCGTTTGCCCGCTGTCTTCATTCCGTTTCCCTTCGCGACGGATGATCATCAGACTGCCAATGCGAAATCTTTATGCGATGCCGGTGCAGCGTCCTTGATCGCTGATCGTGACCTGACCAGCGCTGTTATGATTAAGGAAATCAACCGGATTTTCGAAAATAAAATCATCGGCGATATGCGAACGGCAATCACGGCCTTCGCGCAGCCCGAAGCCGCCGATCATATCGCC
>JAHIZR010000062.1 GCA_018814465.1 bacterium
CTGATGAAATGCGATCAGTCTCTGCTTGTCTTCTTCGATCTTCTCGATTTTATATTCTCCGGATCGAAAAAACGTCTTCTTGCGGGTCTTAATTTTGCCGCGCAGCTTTTTATCGCTGAATTCCGTATTCCCCTCAAAATTCACACGCCTGACCTTTACCTTCTTCCCCTCCCGTATATTCACTTCGACGACCTGCCTTGATGTCTGATCGGATGTATAATGCTGAATGTCTATTTCAGCAAGCAGGTATCCCATCTCGGTGTACTTCCGCTTCAGCCTCATCTCGAGCCGTACCAAATCAAACGGCCTGACGACTTGCCCCTGTGTCAAGAACAGCAAAGCATTAAGATCTTCACCCTTCAGCTTGCGATTGCCCTTGATGTCCAATCGCTCAAGCCGCGGGTATTCCGACACTTTTATTGTGACGTAAACACCGTCCGCTACCGTCTCATCCTCGATGATCTGCACATCACCGAATAGATTCAGCTTCCAAAGCTGCTTCACGGCCGTCTGGATATCATCGCCCGTAATCTCTTTGCCCACGGTTAATCCGGAGTGCGCGCGGATCAGCCCAGCATCTGTCGTTGAATTCCCCTCAACGGACAATCCCAGAATCCGCACGCGATTCTGAGCGAATCCACTGTTCGCGCCTGCCCCCAAACAGGCAAACATCACGATCAGATAAAGAGTCGATTGAACGAGTGTTTTAGTCTTCAATGCTCCAAGGCTCCAGAGTAAACGAGTATTTTAATGCCACCGATTCATCACGGCGTCGCTCGATTTCATCATATTCAACCGCAAAGTCGAGAACAAGATCCCTGGCTAAAGGATCCATCCGAAGTTCAAGATTCCAAAAATGCACAAGCCCAAGACGGCTTCCCTCAAGGTCCCCGGGACCCTCCACAAGCTCGCCGGTATAAGACACAAAGATTTCATCTGATAAATACTTGCCGACCGTCACATGAGAACCAGTAAAAAACCGCACCACACTCGCCGATTCAGTCGTGTCGGTCAGCGCCTGCTCTCGCTGCTGCCTGAATAAGCGTTCGCTGCGGCCTCCCCCAGGCGTCAACGCGATCTCGTCAAAAATCGTTGTCTTCTCGAGTTGCCTCGCAATCGGATCAAGCCAGCGGCGTTTTGCGGCGCTTAACGCCGTCCTCGCCAACACCTGCTCTGCTTTCGCTGTGGTGTTGACTGAACCGTAGCCAAGCAACTGGAGGACCGCTTCAGGACTGTCCGCGTTATCCGATTCCAGCACATAAGTCACATCGTCGAAGCGGCCTTGTCGATATCTCGTATTGTTTTCCGTATCGATTTCATATATCGTCAGATACACAGGCACGGAACGATTCAATGAGTCAAGTCCATAAGTCTCTGCTCTTCCCTCGAGAATCGGCATTACGTTCGTTTCATCAAAATCCGCGGTGACATAATCAATCGAGAATGTCTGGTCAAGGTAATCGACGCGCCCTCGATTTGAGGTCAGCCGTCCCATCAGATAAAACGTGGAATCTTCCAGCGTCTCTCGAATGAGCAGAGGATCCTCCGTCGGGTCGACAATTGCATCTACCGTCAAATGATCAAGATAATCCGCCAAGGCTTCGATCAGCGGCTGATCGCCGAGCATCGCCGAGAGATCCGAATCCTTGAATCCGGTAATCTCGACATCGTAATGATTGCCGCTTCCCATTTCAACTTCAAGATCCCACTCCGCCTCATAGAGCCTGTCCAACAGCCACTCCGTCACCGGTAAAACTCTTCCGCTGCCGGAAGCAACAAATGGAAAAGTGAATCGTGCGTTCTCGATCGTAACTCCTCCCGAAATCAACAGGCGCGACGAATCCTGAGCCGAAATAGTAATCGCATTAAAACCGCCCCCTCGGCAAATAAAGGTTCCGATCCAGTCAGGCTCCATGAAACCTGGCAGCCGAACAGGAATGCCGTCTTCACTTGTCGTGAATTTGAGTATCCCCAGATCGAGCCGGGGACTCGGAATCACCAATGGCTTTAAATCAAAATAACTGTCTTGATAATCCTGAAGAAATTGTATGCTAAGATAGCGATCGCCGTCTTTAAATGTGAGATAACCTTGATCCACGACTCCCGGAGCCGAAATATGAATATCCGCATCAAGCGTTAATTCGGAAGGTGATGCGCTGGGATATGCGAATCTTCCGTTCGGGATAAGCAGACTGCCGGACACGAACTGCGGATTGTCAAACGTTCCCCCAAGATCAATCGTCAGACGGCTTTCGCTGCCGCGACTGTAAAAGGTTCCATCGATCTGATCGAGCAAATCGAGAAAATCTCCGCTCCCTTCCAGATGTCCTGTCAGCGCTCCGCCTTCTCTGACATCAGCCGTCAATTCGCCGAAAAACCGGTATTCATCAAGCTTTCCAAAAGCAAGCGAGGGAATTCGGAACACCCTGTTCCCTGCCACGTCATGCACAAATTCACCCCGCAAAAGAAACTTATCCACGAACAACTCGCCCAGCATTTCGCCGTCAGTAATCGTGAGCTCGATTGAGATGTCCGGCGACGAGGCTTTACCCGTCAGAGTACAATATCCGCTAAGATCGCCTGTAAGAATCTTATTGATTCCGGTGAGTGCAAGAAAAAAATCGTTGCTGCTGGCCGACCCGGAAACTGCCTTCACGGAAAGCGTGTCCGCCTCTAAATCGATCATCCCCGTTGCATCGAGAATCTTGCGGATGTCTCTGCCGAACGAAAGATAGGTGCTGTCGGCACGCAAGCCCTCCCCGAAGGCGTCGATATTGCACCAATACCCCGGTACTCCAAAAACGCTTCCATCAACCAGTGTAAAGCTGCTGGTCCATCCAAGATTATCGAAAGATCCCTGCAAATGAGTCTCGCCCGATAGAATCCCTCTGAGACCGGTTTTATCGAAGAAAACGGGACGGATAGGAAAACTGTCGAAGGGCAGCTGGTCAATTGACAGGCTCGCGTTCATATGCCGGTTCTTCAGATCGATTTGCCCTGTGATCGAACCGGCTTCATCAATAAAAAGATTGCTGAATTCAATCACTCCATCCCGAATAATCAATCCGCCCTGCCCAAAAAATGGCTTGCCGGATCCGGTCAGACCGCTCCAACTGCCATCAACATCGTATGAATCTGAATCAGGTTTGACATAGTTACCGGAAAACTCAAGTTGCCGAATCAATTGAGGAAACACGCTGCTCGAATCAGGATCGACAAGCAGCTGCACCAGCAGCGATCCTGAATACTCATCACCCACAAACTCCGCGAATAACTCATTCACCGAAACAAGAACGGAATCCGCCTTCGGAAACAAGATGCCCAACAAAATGTTTGCGCCAAGTGCATTAACAACCCACTGCCCGTTCGATTCTCTCACATACGCCTGTCCCTCGCGTGAATTCACGGGATTGCGAAAATGGAACTCCCAGCCATCGTTGTCCGCGGATTTCGGCGCTTCGACTCTTCCCAAGCCCCTGACTCGATCTCTCGAATCGTTTACCGTGAGACTGAATTCAGGCTGCTTCAGATCTCCATCTATGCGGATTCTCAATGTCCGGATATCCGATTCAATGCCCGCCAATGTCGGCGAATCAGCAAGCTTCACTTGGCCGTCGAATAAAACCGTGTTTGTCGAATCCAATGCCAATGAACCCGTCGCACTTAATTCACCGATTGGATGCACTAAATCTAACCGATCAAGATTAAGTGTGTGGAAATCCGTGCGAACTGAGGCTGCGAGATTTTCCGTCAGAAAACCGCCGACTCGAATGGAATCGGATTGAATGGTTATGTAAGCGGCGGGATCCGTCAGCGACCCTTGAATCAGGTAATCTGCGCTGACCGCGCCTGCAAGCGGCAAATCCGAAACATATAAACCGGGGACAGAGGAAAGCGTATCAATCTCGATGCTCCCCCGCAAATTGACTTTCAGTCCGTCTCGAAAAGACAGCGTCCCGTAAAGATCGCCCGCGAACCAATCTGAATTGATTTCCGGCGCAACCATATCCATACCATTCTCGGAAATATCGCCCTGCAGACTGGGGATATCCGCAGCCAGGCGCCCCCAACCGATAGCAATATCGCTGATCGCCAGCGAACCGTTATAGTGAAGCTGCCTCCCGGCGCTCCAGGCGTTGATTCTCAACTCACCGCCGCTGCTCGTTACTGAAAGACTGTCATGCAGCGTCTGCGCAATCAATCCCTCTGGGATTGTGAGCACCGCTGTCAGTTGAAGCAGGTTCAATTTCGGCTGAATCTCGCCTGATATGCTGATCCGGTTGCGATGTGTATCGAGGCAATGTCCAGTCAGATCAATGGATAACTGATCCATACCGGTCTGCATGATCGAACCGTTGATTTCCTTGGCGATCGTCGTTGAAGAATCCGCATCCGAAATACTGATGCGCCCGTGAACAATCTCCAGGCAATGCAGGCTGTCGAGTTTAGACAATACATCGAACAACTCGGCGGGAATTCGAATC
>JAHIZR010000486.1 GCA_018814465.1 bacterium
AGGATCTTGGCGGTGTGGATTTCGTTGCCGGCGATAAGACGAATCAGGTAGACTCCCGAAGCGGTTGTGTTCGAATTCCACTTGACATTGTATTGTCCGGCAGCGAGAACTCCATCACTCAGCTTGGTGATTTCCCGTCCGGTGATGTCGTAGATTGACAGTGTCACATGCTGCGAAGTGTAGATGCTGAAGGGAATCGTGGTCTCGGCGTTGAAGGGGTTGGGATAGGGATTGCCGAGTGTTGTTGTCAGAGGTACAGCCGGGAGTTCATCCGCAGGACTTTCGATTTCGGTCGTGAAGGTCCAAGTGGTTCCGGTGGTTTGACCGTACTGGTTAATGGAGTTGATGCGCCAATAGTAGTCGGTTTCCGGTTCAAGTTGTCCGGGATCGAAACTCGTATTGGCAGTCGTGCCAACTTGGGGCGGATTGAATTGAGTGCCGAAGTTGACCGAATAAGAGTCAGCACCGTTAGCCGGATCCCAACTTAAAGTTGAGGTTACCGGAACATTCTCAGCATGATGTTCCGGAGCAGGATTCGTAACCTGATCGGGGGGTGTGCCGCCGCTGACGGTTGTGAAGCTCCAGATTTCGCCCTCAGTTTCACCTTCGCCGTTGCCGGGATTGATCTTCCAGTAGTAGGTGGTGTTCTCCAGCAGATCACCGGGATCATATTCGGTTTCGGCAATGAAAGTAATGTAAGGCGGCGGATTGGCGGTCCCGAAGTAGACGTTGTACCACCAAGACTCATCATTTCCTGTCCAGCTTATTGTTGCATCCAGAGCAACATCTATTGCACCGTCAGCAGGAACAGGATCAGTGCATTGGGGAGGCGTATCCAAGGAGGATTCGGCGGCAACCAGCGTGATATCCGTGTTTGCTCCGGACATGTTGGTTCCCTGATGCGCTGCAACATAGAGCCGAACCTCGCCTGTGCCCGCTGCGGGAGCTGTCCAGAGGAAATTACAGGTGTCCCGGTTGGTTTGGGACAGATGCACACCGTTAGTTTCTCCGGTCACATTGTAGGTGGCGGTGCGATTGCCGGCGGCGATGATTCCGGCGTTTGTCGAGCCTGTGCCGACACGGCAGGACGCATTGAAGTTGTTGATGGTGCTGCCGCTTAAGATACGCAGCGAAATCATGTACTGCGTGTTGGGAGTGTAGGACTCCGGGAAACCGAAGACCTGCACGGTTCCATTCGTGCCGCCATGACAGGAGGAGGCGCAATTTTGTCTGCCCGGTGCTCCCGAATAACCAGTATAGTTAGGTCCGGCGAAGGTGCTTGTCGTGAAGAGGATCACGAGAAAGAGAAAAGCGATTAGTATGCTGCGATTCATTAGTAAGTCTCACTTTTATGATTACGGGACCCAATTCTTTATTTCATTTCTTCCATTTAATGGTGCAGCCGAAAGCTTTGGTGTCTTTCGGATCGATTTGCTCAGGCGTGCCGGCGAGCAGGTGATCAATGGCGAGTTTCAGATAACGTTTGTCTTCCTGCACTTCTTTTTCTTCGGTGCTGTTGTCGATTAAGCCATGATAAACGAGCTTGCGGCCGGCATCGAACAGGTAGACTTCGGGAGTGCGGAAAGCGCCGTAAGCTTTGGCGATATCCTGCGTTTCATCGATAAGATAGGGGAAGGGATAATTCTTCTCGGCGGCGCGCTTCTGCATATTAGGGAAGCTGTCTTCGGGTTTGATAGTAGGATCGTTCGGATTAATCAGAATGAACTGAACATCGTCCTTGTCATAAGCCTTTTGTAGTTGAATCAGGCGGTCTTCATAGGCTTTCGCGAAGGGGCAGTGATTGCAGGTAAAAACAATACAGACGACATGACAATCGGAGTAGTCAGCGAGGGAAACCACGGCTTCATCGACATTCTTCAGCGAGAAAGCGGGAGCGGACGCGCCGATAGTAAGCGTTTCGGAGTGACCTTCAGGACCACAAGCTGCGAGCAATGCGATACACAGCAAGAGCAGCAGCGGCGCGCGGTTCAGGAAAGGAGACAGGGCACGGGTCATATATTTTCCTCATTTTTATGGCTTACTGTAAGCATTACCGTTTGACTTTTTGGGCAAAAAGGATTACTCTTTATTTCCCGAGGCGTCAACGGCGGTTCGGTCGTTATTTAAATAAGTATATATGTTTCAAACAACACAATCAAGCAGGAGAGGCTGATGCACGGATTTTGTCATATTGAACTATCCACTTTGGACCTGGAAAAGGCTCAAAGGTTTTATGCGGAGCTTTTCGGCTGGCAGATGATGCCGTTTCCCGGCATGGAGTATATGGTAATCAGGGCCGGTGAAGGCGCAGTCGGCGGCGGCATCATGAAAGTTGATAAAATCGTCCAGCAGGATCGAGTCTACAGCTATGTTGAAGTCGAAGATATCGAAGCAATATTGAAGAAGGCTGAAAGTCTGGGAGGCAAGACGATTCAGGCGAAGCAAGTGCTGCCGGACGCATCCTGGGGTGCGACGGGTGTCCTTGAAACTCCGTGCGGCTACAGACTCGGACTTTGGGCGAAAGCATAGCAGGAGGCTAAGATCTCGTGCTTGTTCGATCTTTGAAAGAATGTCCCGAGTTTATTGCCGGAGACAAAACAAAAATTCGTGAGCTGCTGCATCCCGATAAGGCCGATGTAAAGCTCGACTACAGTCTGGCCCATGCAACTCTTGAGCCGGGAGAGATTTCCGCGCTGCATACCCTGAATACCAGCGAGGTTTATTATGTCTTATCCGGGCGCGGGAGGATGGAAATCGAAGGGGAATTCCGCGACGTAGCAGCGGGCGATACGGTCTATATTCCTCCCCTTGGCCGGCAGCGAATCGAAGCGCTGGGGGATGAAAAGCTTGCGTTCCTGTGCATCGTATGCCCGGCTTGGCGCGCGGAAGACGAGGA
>JAHIZR010000487.1 GCA_018814465.1 bacterium
AATGAAGAAACGCATATGCTCGACATGCGCAACAACTGGTGGGGAGATGCATCGGGTCCCTACCATCCTACGTATAATCCACACGGCCTCGGTGATACACTGCTTTCGGATTCAATCTTATTTATCCCATGGCTGACGGCGCCGCCGGATACTGCGATGCCGACGAGTATTTCTGATCGTGAGCGACCGGAGCAGCCGGGGACGTGGCATATCATGAATTTGTTTCCGAATCCGTTCAACAGCGAGTTCACGATTATTCTGGCGGGCTTCACGAGATCCGATTTCAGTCTGCGGCTCTATGATATTCTGGGGCGGGAAGCGGCAGTTATTCAGCAAGGCGCATTGACGGGAGGACGACTGTCGTTCCGCGCTCCGCCCGAACTTGCCAGCGGAGTCTATTTCTTGCGCGCCGCGGACCGGAGTCAGGTGGATACGCGGAAAGTGGTACTGCTGAAATAGCCCATTATTCGATAATACAGATTTAGAGAGGTCGGCGCGATGGAGCGCCGGCCTCTTTGCATATGCTGACATGATTAGGGCTGTGCACTGGGTGCGCGCAGTGTAATTGACAGTTACAGAAACTATGTTTCGGACGCTTTTCAAATATCTATTATTTATTTATTAACATGGAGGGAACGGAAATTGCCATAAACAAAGTAAGATATCTTCATTACTTAATCCGGCAACCACAGCATTTATAATCCTGATTGGAGGGCTTATGGCATCCAAGAAACTTCTTATTATTCTGACTGCATTATTCGCGGTCGCTTTTTCAGTTTCGGCACAGCCCGCGATTTCATGGCAGCCGAGCGAGATTAACTTTGGCGAAGTTCCAGTCCGTGCCCATGCATTTGTGGGAGTCTGGATCGACAATATGAACGGAACCGAATCATTGCAGGTGTCCGCACATACCGAGGGCGCGTGCTTCAACGTTCCCACAGATCAGATAATCACTCTGATGCCGGGAGACTCCGCCTTTGATGCCTTTGAAGTTGATTTTCATCCTCAGGAGGAGATTGCTTACACCGGCACACTGTTTCTCACGACGAATGATCCGCAGCATCCCTCTGTAGAGATACCTTTGACGGGCAGCGGCGGCGCGGCAGCTACGGGCAGTATTCTGGTGACCGTCTTAGATCTTGACTCCAATCCGATTGAGGGAGCGGAAGTCGTTCTTTTTACCTTTCATGGTGGTCATGAAGTCGGCCGGTTTTTCAGCAATGCTGCAGGGCAGGTTTTAATTGAAGAAATCGACGTCGGTCCATATCGCGTAGAAGCGAACGCTGAGGATTTTCGGCCACAGTCGCGAGATATTGTGGTTACGCCGAATCAGCAACTCATTGTGACCTTCCAACTCCACCCATCATTAGATGAGCCGACTATTCATGTTATGCCGCAGGTGCTTGAATTTGGGCCTGTTCCCATCGGGCATACGGCCGTTGGTCAGTTTTACGTGGGCAATCTTGGCAATGAGACGCTTGAAGTCAATGCATCCATCGCGGGTGATGCTTTTAACATTCAAGGACCGCACCATTTCTGGGTTTCGCCGGAAGACAGCGGACATGTCGTGATGGTTGCTTTCATGCCGTCCAGTGAGAACGAATACAACGGCACTGTGACGTTCACATCGAACGATCCCAATCATCCTACGATCAATGTGCCCCTGACAGGTACCGGACTCGAGATCGGAATGGGGCGAATCGAAGGCTTTGTCGTTACGGATGATCCGGTGAGCGGTGAAACTCCCGTTGAGGACGCGCATGTACGAATCGATTACATCCGCGGCGGGAATGGACTTTATGGTCCGCACCTTGCGACATTTACGAATGAGTTAGGTGCGTTTGAGTTCGATGATGTGGTCTGGGGATTCTATTCGATTACCGCCTCCAAACCTCAGGTAGGATTCGCCAGCGAGGTAATCTCCGTTGAAACCGATCAGACGACTCACGTAACGCTGTCATTGATTTGTCCCAGCGGTGCCGACAGTGATTCCGTGGTTGTCGATCCCCGGTTCGAAATCGTGGAGCTTTCCGGAACAGCGATTGTAGTCGAAGCCAACGATTATCACAGCGAATGGTACTTCCTCGATGTAGATGACGATGGAGTGGCAGATTATATGCTGAATTTCGGTCCGCCCTGGTACGAGCCTGCCAGTGGCGCCACCCGTCCCGAGCACGGCGATTTCATTGAAATCACCGGCGGCTTAATGTCCTATGGCGAAACGCCGATCATCGTTGTCTATATGATCAACGGACTGGCATGGCAAAACTCGCCGATTGGTGGAGGTCATGGCGGAAACATGGGTGATCGTCTGCTGGCGTTTGGTTGCGATCCCGCGGACATCTCGTGGATCGAGCTCAGCGGCGTCGCTCAGGATTTCTTTGCAATGGGACTGCATTTCCATGCCATAGACACGGATGAAAACGGATCCGCGGACTACATTCTGGACTATGGCGACAGCTACGAAGATCTTGGGGAGCATGTTCCGCATGCGGGTGAATCCGTCGATATTGTCGGCGGACTCGTGAACTGCGACTTGTCGGAATACGGTTTACTGCCGTGGGTTATTGTTTATGAAATCGACACGGTGATATGGCGCGCGCCCGGCGACACAACCGGCATGGGACCCTTTATCACGGTTGAAGTATCCGAGCGGATTGAAGCAGCAATTCCGGAGGTATTTGAGGTTGCTCAGAACTATCCGAATCCCTTCAATCCGGCCACCACGATAGAATTCTCGATTCCGAGTGCGGGACAGGTAGGGCTGGTGATCTATGACATTACTGGACGGGAGGTCGAGTCACTGCTCAGCGGCAATCTGACCGCCGGCAAGTATTCGGTGGAGTGGAACGGTGTCTCAGCGCCGTCGGGAATCTATTTTTACCGGGTAACTTACGGCGATCAGCAGCTCACCCGGCGCATGCTGCTGCTGAAATAGTAATCTCGCGAGCCTGTTCATAATGCAGTCAGGTCGGTGCTGAGGGGCGCCGACCTTTTTGCGTTTGCCGGCTATAAATTAAGGGGCGAATTGCAGATATGCTCATGCCTCTTTAATATGTGCGGCTGAATAGTCTCGCATTTTCGCAGAATCCTCCGGAAACGGGGGCTTTCTGCAAAAAAAAACAATGCTCTGTAGTTTGGGGCACAAACTACAGAGGCATGTTAGAAATATGATAATTATCTATTCTTCCACTTGACAATGCAATTTAGAGGCTTAAATTTAACTAACAGAAGCCCATGATGCTCGGCCGAGACAGGGGTCTTATCTGCCAACAATCAAACAAGGGAGGTTGTCATGAAGACAACTAAAAGATCAATCGTAATGGGGTTTTTGCCATTGCGATGCTAAGTCTCCTACTGCCTTCGATTCCGGCAGAGGCGTACCAGAATACACATACGCTGACACAGAATGATTCTGTCAGCACCTTACTTCCTGCCAATCTCGCAGGACAAACGCTCTACCTGCACGGAAAGGCACCCGCTCAAGGCAGGCTTGACACTTGGGTGCATATCGGATCAATTAACAGGCTTCATTGTGTTGAATTTGATGGTGAATGTTGTGAAAACAGTAATGTTTTGCCCACAGGGACACATTATCACAGCACCAGGGTGATACTTTATCAGTCGGGAACAGGTATCGGTATGTTGACAGACAATATCAAGGTTAAGCTAAGAGGTTGCGATACCGGCCAGCCGGATTAACAAATGGGCTCGGTGAAACAAGCAAGCATTGTTTCGCTGTTTGTATTACTGACCGCTTCCGGAATGCAGGCGGTCACGCATGAAGTCTATCCAGATAGTGGCCTGACCGTTCAGGCCACTGTCCTGACTGCTTCGAATGGCGACACGATACTCGTCCATGACGGAATCTACCATGAATCCGTTGTGCTCTATGGCCGGGGTCTGACGATAGGTAGTGAGTTTATTCGTGATGGCGACTCGACGCATATCGCAAATACGATCATTCATGCCGATACGACCAGAGCGGACACCATGAGCTGTTTTGTTTATGCCTATGGCGAGCATCCGAGGAGTAAATTGTGTGGCTTGACTCTCTCCAATGGCCGGGGGACCTATTCAACGGTAAC
>JAHIZR010000488.1 GCA_018814465.1 bacterium
CACGACATGAGCAAATACACCCGCGCGGCCTTCTTATCCAAAATCGGCAAGAAGACCGAACTCTTTGCCCGCTTTTCGACGGTCGGCGGCGAAAAAGGTTCCGCCGATTCCGAACGCGACCCGCGCGGCTTCGCGGTGAAGTTCTATACTGAAGAAGGCAACTATGACTTCGTCGGCAACAACACGCCCGTATTCTTCATCCGCGACGCGATGAAGTTCCCGGATTTCATTCACACCCAGAAGCGCAATCCCGAGACGAATCTGAAAGACGCCGATATGTTCTGGGATTTTCTGTCGCTGACTCCCGAGTCCGTGCATCAGGTGACGGTGCTGTTTTCCGATCGCGGCACGCCGAAGAGCTACCGTCACATGAACGGCTACAGCGGTCACACTTTCATGTGGTACAACAAGAAGGGCGAGTACTGGTGGGTGAAGATCCATTTCAAGACCGATCAGAAAATCGCCACGCTGACACGCGAAGAAGCCGGCAAACTCATGAGCTCGGACCCCGATCATGCCACACGCGATCTGTTCAACAGCATCAAAGAAGGCAATCCGCCGAGCTGGACGGTCTACGCCCAGATCATGAATCCCGAAGAAGCCAAGAGCTATCGTTTCGATCCGTTCGACATTACGAAAGTCTGGCCGCACAAGGACTACCCGCTGCAGCCGTTTGGTAAGATGGTTTTGGATCGCAATTCCAAAAACTACTTCGCCGATGTCGAGCAGGCCGCCTTCTCGCCCGGCAATTTCGTGCCCGGCATCGCCGCATCGCCCGATAAAATGCTGCAAGGTCGTCTCTTCAGCTATCATGATACGGCTCGTCATCGCTTGGGTGCGAACTACCATCTGATTCCGGTCAATGCGCCGCGCGGCACCAAGGAATATAATAATCAGCGTGACGGTTACATGCGCACCGATGACAACGGCGCGGATGCTCCGAATTACTGGCCGAACAGTTTCGGTGGTCCGCAGCCTGATCCGTCACTCGTCGTTCCCCCGATTGACGTCGCAGGCATGGCGGCGCGGCACAGCTATGAACTCGGCGATGTTGATTTCGTGCAGGCGGGAGAGCTGTACCGTAAGGTCATGACCAAAACGGAACAGGATCATCTGATTGGCAATCTCGTCGCGCATCTTGGGAATGCTCAGAAACGACTTCAGCTTCGTCAGACCGCGCTCTTTTATAAGGCGGATGCCGAGTACGGCGAGCGTGTCGCGAAAGGATTAGGCTTGAGTCTGTCTGAGGTGAAGAAACTCGCCAAGCTGTCGCAGGAAGAGAGAGTGAAAGCGACAGCGTAAGTAGATAGAACATCTATCTAACAAAAAGGACAACCATTTGGTCGTCCTTTTTGCGTTTATACTCTATCAATCTTAGGAAGAATCCTTTTCTACAAGTCTTAGATTCTGTTGTTTAGATTTAATCCTTGTATATTCTTCTTCTGAAACACCCTGGTCAAAGTACTTTAACACTTTGGCTTTTAGTGATGGCGAAATAGTACGCTCAATTATTCTACCTGATTTTAGGCGCACTCGCACTACGTCTGCGTGTTTTGATTCAACCATAATCATCTCCTTACCTGTAGTACTTGGCTACCTTATGCGGATTTCTTTCTTGATCGAAATAGTGCTTTCTATCAATCCAGATTAAACCGTCACCTTTTGAAATGAGAGCCACATCTATTGGACCTCCTACCGTTTCCTGTCCCATAGATAGCTTCTTCTTCATCGACGTTAAATTAACAAGAGACTTGGCCATTGCTGCTAGGTCAGGCTTTGATAAGCTGGCAACTACACTCTTTATTGGCATTGCAAAATTCTTGGTCATTTGTTCGAAAGTAGAATCATTATACTCTTTGTGCAACTCATCTACTTTTAATTGAATAGTTGATCTAGCTGCTTCAATTTTATCTTCATCTTCTATATTGAAAATGTTCCTTGAGCATTCATCAACAAACAAATCCTTCAATTGATTCAGAAGGTTCTCAACCTTTTCAGAAAACCTCA
>JAHIZR010000063.1 GCA_018814465.1 bacterium
CCCGCGCCCACCAGACAGATATTCCACGTGCGGTGCAGCCCTAAGATGCGGCTGATATTGCGGTGCAGATCGACGACGTTGTAGCCCAGTCCTCGCCGGCCGAAAGCGCCGAAGAAGGAGAGGTCCTTGCGTACTTGGGCCGCGGTCAGTCCGTTGAGTTTGCCGATCTCGTCAGACGAGACCGTGGTTTTCTCCGTCGCCAACGCGTTTTGCAGGGTTCGATAGTATTTCGATAAGCGTTTAATCGTGGCGTCCGACACTTTCGTGCCGCCGTTCCCTTTACTGCGGGACTTGCGACGTGCCATGAGAAGTCATGCTCCTGTTAACGGTTCTTGGTTGTTGTGTGCCATCCTGCTCTTTCTCGTTTTCATACCTCATATCTCAGACCTTATACCTCGCTACATCGCTCCCTTGCCGGAAATCACCGCCGCGATGGTGCGCAGGATGATGCGGATATCCAGCCAAAGGTTCCAGTTTTCGACATAGTAGAGATCCGCGACGGTGCGTTCTTCGATCGTGGAGTCGCTGCCGCGCAGACCGGAGACTTGCGCCCATCCGGTGAGTCCGGCCTTGACGCGATGCCGGTCGAGATACTGCGGAATATAGGAAGAGAATTCTTCGACGAAATGCGGGCGTTCCGGGCGGGGCCCGACCAGCGACATCTGTCCGCTCAGGACGAGCCAGAACTGCGGCAGTTCATCGAGCGACCAGCGGCGCAGGAATTTACCCACGCGGGTGGTTCTGGTATCGCCGCGCACCGCCCAAACCGGTCCACTCTCTTTCTCCGCGCTAACCTTCATGGTGCGGAATTTCAGCATGTCGAACTCGCGTCCGTCCATGCCCACACGGGCCTGTTTATAGAAAACCGGTTTGCCGCTGTCGAGATAGACTGCCAACGCTATCAGCGCAAAGAGCGGCCAGAAAATGACAAAGAATAAAGCCGAGAAGCCGAAATCCATCGCGCGCTTCACGACATAGCGCCATCCCGACATAGGGAGCGTTTTCAATTTTAGAATCGGACGTCCGCCGACTTCGGTAACTTGGATTCGCGAGGGAGAAGCATCCACGGCCGAAGGAACATACAATAATTCCAGCGGCAGTCCTTCGGCGGCATGAGAGATTTCGGCCATGCGGTGTTCTTCTCCGGGCGGCGGCGACATGATAATCATATCGAGATCATGCTCAAAGGTCAGATTTTTCAGCTGTGCGGCGCTTCCCAATGACGGTCCGCTCTCTATGGGAGCCGCTCCAATTGCTCCGACCAGCTCAAAGCCCTGTGTTCTGCTTTTCTCGAACTCCCGCCAGATTTTCTTGGCGATTTCGCCTGATCCCCAAATGGCGATGCGCTGCACACCTACGCCCTTCTTGAAGAGTGAGATCTGCACGCGCTGGAAGACCGTGCGGGCAATGGTCAAGGCGGGGATCATTATCGCCAGCGTCATGAGAAAGACCAGCCGCGAATAGCTGAACTCACGATAAAAAAAGATACCTGCTAAGACCAATCCCATCGCCAGCAAGGAGCCGCGAATGATTCTGCCGATTTCGCGTTCCAGCGGAATGCGGATGCGCGACGCATAGTTCTTGTAAGACCAAGACACCATCACATAGACGATTCCCAGCACGATCCCGTACATAATGTAGTTAGAGATCTTCGGCTGCCAGGCGACCGGAAACAGCGGACTCAGCGGCGACCAGAAGCGCAGATAATAGGACAGCAGCGCCGAGGCCGTAATTGCGCTGACGTCAATGACTCCCGCGAACAGCGGCAGCCAGAAGGAGACGGTCAGCGACCGCTTCCGCGTGGCGGGTTTATGGGTAAGGGTTTGAGTCAACTATTGTATTGCTTGTTTTCTTTGTGTGAAGATCTTCACACAAAATGTCAATTCTAACGAGTAATCCATGTTCCGGCAGGGTGCCGCGCTCCGCAATCTTTCGCACAATTGAAGATGTTCTGCACTTAAATCCTACTCGGCGAGAAACGATATTAAAGCAAGTAAGACCGGCAAGGGGGCGGAGATTCTTCAGACCGCACATTCTCTTAAACTCGCGGATTAGGGTAAGTCGCGGTCTTCAGAATGACAACCTATGACGCAGGACGACAAGCTCCAAGATTCCGGGCACCCGGGGACGGGTGCCTCGGCGGGTTTCTCTCCTTATCCTTCCGCCTTTCTCCTTTATCGTTTCTTACTCATCCCTC
>JAHIZR010000064.1 GCA_018814465.1 bacterium
CTCGTCATTATGGTTTTCTTCATCCGAGTCACTACGGTCGAAGCGTTTCGCATTCCTACCGGATCGATGGAAAATACGCTGTTGGTGGGTGATTTCCTGCTGGTGAATAAATTCGTTTACGGCATTCGGACTCCGGATTGGTTGGGAATTCCGTTCACCGATATCGGATTCTCCGTTCCCACTTACAGGTTCCCCGCATCCCGCACGGTCAAGCCGGGTGATATTCTCGTTTTCAAGTATCCCCGGGATCGTTCTTTAAACTATATCAAAAGATGCGTCGCTGTGCCGGGGCAGACAGTTGAGGTTCGAAACAAGCAGCTTTACGTGGACGGTGAACCTTTTGAAAATCCGCCTAAATCAAAATTTCTGGCAAAATCATCCGTCGCGCCGGGCATTCGCGAGCGCGGTATTTTTGGACCGAAGGGGAACAACTGGAATCATGACAACTATGGTCCGCTGCAAGTTCCTGAGGGCATGTATTTCATGATGGGAGACAATCGGGACAACTCCGCTGATTCACGCTATTGGGGATTCCTGCCGGAGGAAGATATTGTCGGGAAAGCATTAATCATTTATTTCAGTTTCGACCGGTATGCACGCTTGAATGAGTTTTATAATTTCGTGCGCTGGGAACGAATCGGACACTGGATTCAATAAGTACCTGAAACGAGAAAGGCCGACGATCATTCGCCGGCCTTTTTTAATGCTCTAAAAATCAGGCGATTTTCAGCCACTCCACAAAGAGGAAGTAGAATCTGTCGAACAGCAGAGCAATACGAGTCATGACGGTATAACCGTAGCCGGCGCCGAATCCGATCATAAGCAAAGTCGTCCCCGCTAATGCGACGTGCTTCAACCCGCCTTTGTGTTCCAACGAGAAAAAGAAGTAGAACAGCACAGTGATCAGCCCGACGGTAAACAGCAGATTGGTGAAGATATTCAGAAAATTCACGAAGGTCATGTTGGTTGTGAAAGCATCAATCGTTGCTGGTACGAAGACCGGAATCAGACTCGCTTGAACCTGCAAGACAAGATCGCCCGAGGCGAATCCGATCACCGCCAGCCCCGCGTAGGTTCCGATAATCACCGACATCGGCCAGCGCGAAATCCACCCTATACCCTTAAAGAACCGCGTAAACAACGCAGAGCCAAGCGCGAAAGGAATGAGCATGATGAGTTCACCATGCTGAGTCAGCGGCGTCCATAGATTCGGTATGAATACATTATGAAACTGAGCACAAAACACATAGCCCGCCGCGATGCCGATGAAGATATGCTCGGCCGCTTTGTAGAACGGATTATCGGCGTAGAGAAAGCTGAGCACGGAAAGAGTCAGAATGCCCGCGATGGAGGTCCAGAATAGTTCCATGAGTTATGCCTTACGCCGCCTGTTGATTATATAGATGAGATTGCCGAATAGGATAAAGGCGATAATCACCAGATGTCCGATGGTTTGTCCGTCCATAGCGATATGACCGAAATCAGGACGCCGAATCAGTTTCTCATATTCAGCGGCCCCGGTCATTCCGGTAAGCAAACCTTCAAGCTGCCCGGATTGGTAATAGGCAGCATATTCCGGAACGGATACCGCGGAAGCTCCGCTGATCAACGGGATATCAAACCGCGCTTCGACATACTGAACATATTCCTTTGTGCCGGGATAACCGCTTGAAATATTCACCAGCACGGCAAAACTTGAATAATTCTCCACATCACTCATCAGCGGCAATTCAGCGATCGGCGTCCCGTAAAAATCATTCGGAAAAGCATCACGCATGGAGCGGCCCATCGAGACCATGACCGCTTCCCGGCCCTCCTTGAAGCCGAGGTAGACATAATCCACTCCATACTTCAGTCCGTATTCCCGCTTGCAGACCGCATTACACTGTTCCTCAACCATAGACGGCGCGAGCGACCAGAGGGTGAAAATAACGGGTTTATGTCCTTTCTCAATGATGTGACGAAGCACCGCGACACACATCGGCAGCAATTCGGCTTTCGCGCCGGGATCAAAATCAAAAGAGCAGAGAACGCGCGAATGCGGAGGCAGCTTCTCGATCGTATCATAGAAGGCCTTGACAGGCGGAGATACATTGGGTTCCAGACCAAAACGAATAAAAATCGGGAAGGCCACCGCTAATCCGATAGCCAAAAAGATCCAGCGGCGGTCGAGGGATTCGAGCTTGTCTAAAATCGATCTTGCCATTTGATTTTCCTTACTCGTTCCCAAGATAGCTGCGTTCGATCCCCAGAATCACTTTCAATCCCGTGGCAATCGCGCCGAGAGCCGCGCCGATCAGAATCCCTCGCTGCGCGACAGCGTTCGGCACATTCATAATCCATTCAACCACATCAGGCAATTCGGACCAGATATCCTGAGCGATGGGAATCCGGCCCAACATGACCAGCACGGCGCTGATCGCGAGTACCGCCGCCTGCCAGGTGCGAATCCGAAAGGCGCGGAATGCCGCCGAGGCAATAAAGAAAGCGAGCGAGGCGTACATGGTCGACGCCATCGGGACATAGATATGCTTGAAGAGTTTGTCATTGGCGAAGCTTCCCTCCTGAATCCCGCCGAATAATCCGGTGCTTACCATCAACAAAAAGGCAAGTACAAGCGCCAGTTTGTACGGCCAGTCCGGTCCGCGTCTGTAGACTATCTCTCCGTTGATACGCAGAATATTCGCCGAACCCAGTACATAGGAAAATGAGATAACAACAATCGCCCACTCCTGCAGAGTCCCGGCAATCCTGTTGATACTCGGATGCGGAATAAAGAACTGGATAATCATGAACACGCCGAAGATCAGCGTAATCAGGATCGGAATCTCACGTTTCATCGATTAAGCAAGCTCCGGTTAGATAACGCTGAACCAGCCGCGCAAAAACTGAATGCCAAACATTTCAAGCACCATGGATGCGGCCAAACAAACAATAAGAATCGCTTTGATATAGTCCGTCGCCTTCAAGGTTCCCAAGGCTTCCGTATCGCGCGTGACCAACGCGCTGGTGGCGAAATATTCCTCGCCGATCAGAGTATAGTCGCAAGCAACGACAAAAAAGGGCAGTTGGTGAACATTCGCGGTGCCGGCAATCTGAATCGCTCCGGTCAAGAATCCGGTTTCCGAAAGAATCAGGGATTCCGCGAAAAAAGAACCCAGGAAAAAGTGCGCGGCGGTTTTCTGGCGCAGCATGATTCCCGTCACGCCGCTGGTAAA
>JAHIZR010000489.1 GCA_018814465.1 bacterium
CGAATTCTGTTACCGTTGCCGCTCCCGCCGTGACCGACGAAAATGCGCTGCTGCTGGAAGCACAGCTTTCTTCGCTCTCGATTACACTTCAAGATTCTCAGCATGAACCATTGCCGGATATCTCGGTTTCGATTCCCGCGGCTGAATTGTCCGCTCTAAGCAATACGCAGGGAATTGTCAGTTTTCCGAGTGTCCACGCGGGAACGCATGCCGTGACCATCGGCGAAAATCAGGAGTTCTGGGAGCTCAGCGACAGACTGATCGAAGTGGAAGCCGGAGGGAGCAGCACCACGATTATCCTGACCCTATCGAACTACGTCATGCCCACCGGGAATATCGAAGTGGACGGCTATGTCGCCTACGATAACCTCGACTTCAACGGTGTACCCTTCAACTGGATTGAAATCAATCCCGACTTGAGCGGCGACGGCGAATTGCTGGCCTTTACCAGCGATGCCTGCATGGCTAAGACTCTGCCCTTTGCCTTCAGCTTCTACGGCTCTAACACCACTTCGATTCGCATCAGCCCCAACGGCTACATCACCTTTAACACAAGCTGCCAGCCGGGCTGGGATATCGTTCCGATACCAAGTGATCTCGCGCCCGATGCGCTCTGCGCTGTCCTCTGGCAGGATTATTATCCCGAAGAAGCCGACGGCGGCAGCGTTTACTATTATGCGGACGAAACTCAGGTGATTGTCGAATGGTACGACGTCAAGCAATGGAGCGGCTATCCTCCCGGTCGGGCCACCTTCCAGGTCATCCTGCGTCCCGCCGCGACAGAAGATGCCGATATCATCTGTCAATACGCCGACCTCTCGGGCCGCATCGAAGCTTGTGTCGGAATCGAGGATTGGAGCGGCGATGCCGGATTGCAGTATGCCCATCAATTGCAATACTCCTACGGCGCCGCGCCGATTCGTGCCGGAAGAACAATCCTCTATTCGCCCGAATTGCTGACAGCTTTTGATAATCCGTTTGCCGTCCCCGGCCGCTTTGTCCTGCATCAGAACTACCCTAATCCCTTCAATCCAAGCACAACCTTCTCCTTTGAAGCGCCCCGTGCCGCTGAGGTCAGACTCAGCCTGTTCGACCTGCTGGGCCGCGAGTCTGCCGTCGTGTTTGAAGGAAGAGCCGCTGCCGGTCCGAACGAGATTCACTTTGACGCTTCGCACCTTCCCGCCGGGATGTATTTTGCCCGGCTGTCGGCAAATGATGAAACCGCGGAAGTCCGTAAGGTCATGCTGCTGAAATAGCCCGCTCAGACATCTAATAAACAAAAGCCCGGCGCATTGCACCGGGCTTTTTGGTGGCGATCCGGCAACCTCGCCGGATCATAACTCTTTATCCCAGGCTCGCTCAATCTCCACGCGCAATCCTTCAATCGTCTTCTGTAAATGCCCGATTGAAAACGGTTTCTCCATGAATGCATCGGGTTTCGCTGTCTCCATGTTAATCGCCGCCCGATAGTGCAGCCAACCGGTAATCAAAATCACCGGAACGTTGGGATTTGCCGACTTGATGTCATTCAGCAACAGGAGTCCGTTGCGATTCGGCATATGGATATCCGATACAACCAGATTAGGATGAACCTCCCTAAAAGCCGAGAAGCCTTCATCACCATCGTGTGCCACGACCGGTTCAAATCCAAGCGCTTCAACACATTGGGACAGCATGGTCAACATTGTCTCGTCATCATCAACAAGCAGGCACTTCGGATGAGTTTCTGTCATGTTCCGGTAGTTTATATAGTGAAGTTCATTAGGTCTTTTAATAAATTGCAAACCATGTGCCCAGTGAGATAAAAAAGACTTCTGCCTTGCGACAGAAGTCAATTTCCACGTTCCCCCCAGCCATTCCTGGCCTCAACCGGACTTTTGGATACGGTTGAAAGACGGGAACGTTGCGTGACTGCTACTTATTTTCTGCCGAAAATCGTTGGATTCCGGCGGATGGACATCGGCAGGCTCCCCTTCGCTGATCTGCATGAAATATAGTCCCGTATTTGGGGGAAATCAACAGTCCAGTAGCTTTTTTTTCAATCTGTTTGTTAATAAATATCACGAAGTTCTTAATTGGACTTTAATCGGGAGAGTCAAGACTCTTCGGTTTGAGAAGAGGTGGGTCAGCGGGAAATATTTTTTTGCCGAACGAACTCGGGAAGATACTGAAAATATGAAATATAAGGTATGAGGTATGAGGTATGAAGGCGGAAAGGTCGAAAATGACATAAATAAGGTATGAAATATAAGGTATGAAGAATAAATATAGGATGTAATATACAACATTATTTTGCGAAAGTCAAGTGAGTGTTGCGTATGATGTAAAAACAAGGGATGAGGGCGGAGGGATGAGGGATGAAGAAAAACGTGAAACTTGAAACCTGAAGGAAGAGAC
>JAHIZR010000065.1 GCA_018814465.1 bacterium
CGCTCCGTCAAACACCGGCGTTGCGAAATAGACGCCGAGACGGTGCGCCGCCCATCCGAGCGTAGTCTCGAACATCTGACCGATATTCATACGGGATGGAACCGACAGCGGATTCAGAATAATATCCACCGGCGTGCCGTCGGCAAGGAACGGCATATCCTCGACCGGAACAATTTTTCCGACAACGCCCTTGTTTCCGTGACGACCCGCCATTTTGTCGCCGACAGACAGCTTGCGCTTCTGCGCGACATAGACACGCACGAGCTGCACGATACCCGGAGGCAATTCGTCACCGACCTGAATGCGGTACTTCTCGTTCTTAATCTCCGTTTCCAGATTGAACTGCCGGTCATGGAAGCGATCAAAAGCCAATGCAACCTGCTCATTAACCGCTTCGTTGTCGGTCCATACATAGCCGGACTCGACTTCATCGAGATCCAGCGCGCGAATGGTGGATTCGGTAAAGGCAGCTCCTTCCGGAATCAGCACCATCGTCTGATTCTTGTCGCGAATCTCCTTTGCTTTGTGACCGCGCAGGATCGAATGAAGCTCTTCTGAAATCTGACGGATCAGGAATCCGCGTTCCTGATCCATTTTTCGATCAAGTTCTTCGATCGCCTTCTTGTCTTCGCGGCGCGTCTTCGCGTCCTTCTTCTTGCGGCTGAACAGCTTCGTATTGATGACGATGCCGTACATACCGGTATGCGCCTTCAAGCTGGCATCCTTCACATCACCGGCTTTGTCGCCGAAAATCGCCTTCAACAGTTTATCTTCAGGCGTCAGATCGGTTTCACCCTTGGGCGTAACCTTACCGACCAGAATATCTCCCGGATGCACCGTTGCGCCAATGCGAATAATGCCCAGCTCATCGAGATTCTTGACCGCGTCTTCCGAAACGTTGGGAATTTCGCGAGTCAGCTCTTCCTCGCCGCGTTTCGTCTCGCGAACCTGAAGTTCAAGCTCTTCGATGTTGATTGAGGTGAACACATCGTCATAGACAACGCGCTCCGAAACGATAATCGAATCTTCGAAGTTATACCCATGCCAGGGCATGAAAGCCACGAGTGCATTGCGTCCGAGGGCCAGTTCGCCTTTCTCGGTCGCGCAGCCGTCGGCCAGTACCTGTCCGGCCTTGACCTGCTCGCCTTCGACAACAATCGGTTTCTGATTGATGCAGGTGTCCTGATTGGTTCGGACGAACTTGCGCAATTTGAAAGTTGAAGTCTCTGGAGCCGTTACCTCGACATCGGTTTCTGGATCTCGCTGCCGCTTCGACCGGAAAACAATCCGGTTGGAATCAACATACTCGATCACACCGTCTTCCGGCGCGCGAATGAGCGTCTTGGAATCATGCGCCGCTTTTTTCTCCATGCCGGTTCCGACATAGGGCGCTTCCGGACGCAGCAGGGGCACGGCCTGACGCTGCATATTTGAACCCATCAAGGCACGGTTCGCGTCATCGTGCTCAAGGAATGGGATCAAGGCTGCCGCGACCGACACGATCTGCGACGGCGCGACGTCCATATAGTCCACATCGTCGATCCCGGAGACGGGGAAGTCGGCACGATAACGACATTTGATCTTATCCGTCTGGAATTCACCGCGCGGATTGATCGGCGTATTAGCCTGAGCGATCGTGACCCGGTCTTCTTCATCAGCGGACAGATACTTGATCTGCTTGGAGACCCGGCCGCTTTTCACGACCCGATAAGGAGTCTCGACAAAGCCCATCTCATTGATGCGCGCGAACGTGCAAAGAGATGAAATCAGACCGATATTGGGACCTTCAGGCGTCTCAATCGGACAGAGCCGGCCATAGTGCGTATAGTGAACGTCTCGAACCTCGAAACCTGCGCGCTCGCGGGTCAGTCCGCCGGGTCCTAAGGCGGACATACGGCGCTTATGAGTCAGCTCGGTCAGCGGATTGACCTGATCAAGAAACTGTGAAAGCTGATTCGTTCCGAAGAACGTATTGATAACCGATGTAATCGTGCGCACATTCACTAGATCCTGCGGCGTCAGCGAACTGCTGTCGCGCAGGTTCATGCGCTCCTTGATCGTGCGCGCCATTCGCGACAGGGCGACACTGAACTGGTTCGCCAACTGCTCTCCGACGGTGCGCACGCGACGGTTGCCGAGGTGGTCGATATCGTCCGAACTGGCTTTGCCGACGCGCAGCTTCAGTACATAGGTCAGGATAGAGATAATATCTTCCTGTGTAAGGACCGTAACATTCGGCTCGACCTTAAGATCGAGCTTGCTGTTCATACGATAGCGTCCGACAGCGCCTAAGTCATAGCGCTTCTCGTCGAACAGCAGCCGCTCAAGAAATTTCCTTGCGGTATCGATATCCGGCGGATCGCCGCTCCGCAGTTCGCGATAGATCACCTCAAGCGCATGATCCGTGGACGTCGATTTGTCCTTGGCCAGCGTATTGACGATAATATCGTAGATCGCATCCTTGCGCTTGGTACGCGTCAGCTGGATTGACTTGATCTTCGCTTCAACGAGAGCCTTGAAGATTTCCTCTGTCAGCTCCGCGTTCGCCTGCACGATCACTTCGCCGGTCGATTCGTTTATGACATCGCTGATAAAGCGGCGTCCGTATTCTTTCTGTATGTCTTTCTTATCGACGGGAATGCTTTCGACAAAGCCGAACAGATCCATAATTTCCGCGTTGGAATTATGTCCCAGCGCGCGCAGCAGCGTGGTCGCGGGAAATTTCTTCCGGCGGTCGATGTAGACATAGATGACATCGTTGATGTCCGTGGAAATCTCGATCCACGAACCGCGGAACGGAATAATCCGGGCCGAGTAAATCTTCTTTCCGTTTGGATGCACATCTTCGCCGAAAAAGACACCAGGGCTCCGGTGCAACTGCGAAACAACGACTCGCTCGGCGCCGTTGATAATAAACGTGCCGGACGTGGTCATCAGCGGCAGATTGCCGAGATAAACATCGCTTTCGATCGTTGTGTCGAAGGTTCCCGGCTCGCTCTCTTCCTCGCGGGAAGACAAACGCATCTTGGCTTTAAGAGCGGCTTGGAAAGTGACTCCGCGCTCTCGGCATTCATCCTCATCGTACTTCGGAGTTTCGACTTGATAGTCGACATACTCAAGAATGTGCGTTTCGCGGTTGTCGATAATGGGGAAAATATTCCGGAAGACGGCTTCAAGACCGCTTGGCCTGCGCTTGGCAGGCGGAATATTTCCCTGTAGAAAATCCTCGAAGCTCTTCAGCTGGACCTCGAGCAGGTCCGGCATTTCATGAACCTCGGGAATCTTTGAAAAATTGATCCGTTGAATGGATTTTCGAGAATCTCGCAAGAGATATACTCCCTGCTAATTTCAGACTCGATTGGCATTTTCTGCCGGTAAAGCGGATCTCAGCGCATGGAAAAGCGGCGGAAATCCGTACTTTCTAAACGCAAAATTGCCAAGTCGGGTCCGCACGGTGTGCGGAGCGACTCGGCAACCCGATCTAAAATCGGGAAAGGGAGGGAATGATCGGAATCCCTCGCAGGGTTACTTAACCTCGACGGTCGCGCCCTGTTCTTCCAGTTTTGCTTTAATCTTGGCGGCTTCTTCTTTATCGACGCCTTCCTTGACATTGCTGGGCGCGCTGTCAACGAGTTCTTTGGCTTCCTTCAGACCAAGGCCGGTCAGCTCGCGGACAACCTTGATGACCTGAATTTTCTTTTCGCCGATGCTGGAAAGCACGGCGGTGAACTCGGTTTGTTCTTCAACGGCGGCGGCTTCTCCCGCGCCGGCCATAGGCATTGCGCCCATCATCATCGGGGCGGCGGCGGTCACGCCGAACTTCTCTTCAAGCTTTTCCTTCAGCTCAACGAGTTCCATCACCGTCATTTTTTCGATGGCTTCAATGATCTGATCCACAATTCTCTCCGGTATGTTGAATTATTTGTTTTCTTGTTTACTGTTTTTTCTTTTCCGCGATCTGATCGATTACGGAAACGAAATCACGCAGCACTGCGTTAATGACATTATAGAACGATTGAACAGGAGAATAGATTGTCGCGAGTAGGTGCGACAATGCTTGTTCTCTCGTCGGCATGTCTTTAATCGATTTCAGGTCTTTTTCAGCGACGACTTTACCGTCGAAGATACCGCCCTTGAGGACTAACTTTTCGTTGGTTTTGGTAAACTTGTCGATCACGCGAGCCGGCGTCGCGCCGTCTTCATAGCCGAATGCGATTGCGGTCGGTCCGACAAGTTTGCCAATGATACTGTCGTATCCTTTTTCCTTCGCCACCATGCGGGTGAAGGTATTTTTAACAACGACGAATTCGACGCCGGCTTCGTAAAACTGGCGGCGCAGATCCGTCATTTCCGCGACGGTCAGCCCAAGATTATCCGTGAAGAAAACTCCATGCGCGCGATTCATCTTCTCGCGCAGTTCGTCAACCTTGGCGACTTTTTCCGGGCGGGGTTCTCGTTTCAATACTGCTGTATCTGACATGATAATTTCCGAAAAAGGTTAGGTTGTACGGGCTGATTCGACGGTTGAACGCGCTAAGCGGATTCCGGGACCCATGGTAGAGGTGATAAAGCAGCTCTTCACGTAGGTTCCTTTGGCGGTCGCGGGCTTCAAGCGAACGATATTCCTGAAAAACTCGAGGATGTTCTCCTTGAGTTGTTCATTCGAAAACGAGGTACGGCCGACTCCCAGGTGTACGATCCCGTACTTGTCAACGCGGAACTCGACTTTACCGGCTTTGATTTCTTTAATGGCGGGTCCGATATTGGGGGTAACGGTGCCTGCTTTCGGATTCGGCATCAGACCGCGCGGACCGAGAATCTTGCCGAGCTTGCCCAGATCGGGCATGACCTCGGGTGTTGCCACCAACACGTCGAAATCGGTCCAGCCGCCCTTAATCTTTTCCAGGATTTCTTCGTGACCGACGAAATCCGCGCCGGCTTCCTCGGCTTCCGAGTTCTTCGTCTTCGTGACTGCACACACGCGAACCGTCTTTCCGGTGCCGTGCGGCAGGGCTACCGTTCCTCTGACGACCTGATCGGCCTTCTTCGGATCGACACCAAGGCGAATGGCGACTTCCACGGTCTCATTGAACTTCGCCGTCGTGCATTTCTTCAGCAACTCAAGCCCCTCTTCAAGGGATACTTCCGCAACCCTGTCAACGAGCTTTTCGTTGCCTTTCCGTCGTTTCGATTTCATTGAATTTATTTCTCCGAGTGGTAAACTGCGCACGGCTGTTTGATCCGCGCTCCCACAAAACTATTAGCTGACAGTGATCCCCATCGAGCGGCAAGTACCTTCAATCATCAGCATCGCCTGTTCGACCGTGTTGGCATTAAGATCTTTCATCTTGATCTCGGCGATCTCTTTAACTTGCGCTTTGGTGATATTCCCGACTTTATTTCGGTTCGGCTCGCCGGAAGCCTTCTCAACCTTGGCAGCCTTCTTGATCAAGATTGGAGCCGGCGGCGTTTTCGTGATAAAACTGAAGCTCTTATCCTTGAAAACCGTGATCACGACCGGGATGATCGTGCCGCGTTCTTTTTCGGTTCGCGCGTTGAATTGCTTGCAGAATTCCATAATGTTGACCTGCTTCTGGCCGAGCGCGGGGCCGATCGGCGGAGCGGGAGTTGCCTGTCCGGCGGGAATCTGCAGCTTAATGAATCCGGTGACTTGCTTTGCCATAATGAGTATCTAAAATAAGTGATGAATCGATAGGATCAGGTCCGCAGCTCAGTCGAAACCTGAAGGAAGTCCAACTCAATCGGCGTTGATCGCCCGAAGATGGACACCATTACTTTTACTTTGCGCTTCGGCAGATTGATTTCGCGAATCGTGCCGGTAAAATCCTTGAACGGACCGTCAATGACCTTGATGGTGTCCCCTTCGCCGAAGGGCAGCTCGATCAATTGCTCGGAAGCGGCATGCTCGGCTTGGCCGAGAATCCGGTCCACTTCATGGCGCCGCAGAGGCTGGGGCTTGTTTTTGGGACCGACAAAGTTAATCACCTGCGGCGTATTCAGAATCAAATGCTCGGTCGTCTTGTTAAGCAGCATCTCGACGAGCATGTATCCCGGGAAGAAGGTGCGCTTCTTCATTTTCTTTTTGCCTTCGCGCATCTCCACGATCTCTTCGCGCGGGATCAGGACTTTCGTGATCTGATCCTTCAGGTTCAGGCGTTCGGCTTCTTCCTCGAGGAAAGTCTTGATTTTTTCTTCCTGACCCGTGAATACGTGAATCACATACCAGGCAAGTTCGCCGGAACGGATCGGAGTGTCAGGTATTGTTGTCAATCGAAGACTCTATTATTGTTTGTATGCAAAATATAATTCAGAGGAACCGTTCAGTCCGAGGATGCTCCGCAGAAAGCTGATCGAACCTCGCCATCCTCCGCGCATCAGTCCCATCGCTCCCCCCTGCTCCGACAAAACGCAGTGGTAGAAAGCATCGAAGGCAATAGCTCCCGCGCGTACCGGACGAAAACCGGAATGCGTCAGCAATTCCATCATTACCTTCGGTCGGAAATGATAAAGATGCCGGGGCGCATCCCACGCCACCCAGTTGCGGCCGTAGACTTGTGCGTCCCAAGATGAAGGATTCGGCACTGCGATGGACAACCTGCCGTTCTCGGCCAAAAGGCGATGCGCGATAGTCAGGTTATCCCGCAAGCGGTGGACATGTTCCAGCACGTGCCAGAAGGTGATTAACGCATAGGGTCCGGTCTCAGCGGAAGCCTGCTCGATACCGCCCTGCCGCACATTCAGTCC
>JAHIZR010000490.1 GCA_018814465.1 bacterium
CGGTATCGTATCCGTAGTTGAAAAATATCACATCTTCCAGCTCGCCGTCGGAGTCCAGAAACCGCATCGTGGAGTGCGTCGACGACGACACTAATCCCGCGAAACCGCCGTTAGGCAATTCGACAATCGAGTTCGGCTGACCGACTTGACTGAACCAGCCCTGACTGCCGTCCGAGCCGATACGCAGCAGTCCGCTTGGACTGCAGCCGAGCGCGTAGCCGCTGTCCGCCGTGGCGATCGCTGTGAATCCCCGGCAGTTATATTCCGGCAGATAATAGTTCAGCCAGTCAACATCCAGAGCCGCATCCAGCTTTACGCCCGCTAAAATCCAGTCATCGTCTGCATTCGGATTGTCGGTCACATCCCCCCCCGCGAAGACACCGCCGTCGAGGGTCTTAGCAATCCGGTGAAAATGATTGAAGATATAATCGTTCAGGTGGAAGCTTCCTACGCTGTCGCCGTTCGCGTTGAGCCGGATCAGCAGCGCAGCCTCTTCCGCCGGGGGATAGCCTTCCGAAATTCCCGCCAGCACATAACCGTCATCAAGCACGATCAGATCCTGCAAGACATCAAGCGAATCCGTGCCGTAATTGCGGCTCCACTCGAAATCTCCGGCGGGAGTCACTTTCATGATCCAGAATTCCGTACCCCTGTCCATAGAGCCGATACTCCCTCCAACTACATAGCCGCCATCATCGGTTTGTTTTATCCTTTCAAAGGAACCGTACGCCGCCCCGCCGTATGTCCGCGCCCACAGTTCTCCCACCGGCTGCGCTTGAGCGGAACAACACATCGTCATCAATATCAAACCATAAACAAATCGCATGTTTTCTTATTTCCCCCCGTTCACGGGAGGACAAGGGGGGGGTTGCTTCCAGTTCCCCCCATTTCGTCGCAGACAAATGGGGGGAATAAAAGGGGGGTAATCTGTCATTCTTTAATTACGTGCCCCTTAATTTACTAACCCACACCCTCCGGGGTGTGGGTATCCCAAAACGAAATATCCTGCATCCCGAAGAGTGCACTGCCGTGCAACGCTACCGTGTGATATACATTTATCCTCCGAGGCTTATCGTCCCCGGGTGCCCAGAATGATTGAGTCGCACTGCAGAATGCAGCACCCCTGCTATCGATAAGCCTTGCGCTCATAGAAGTTGTGTGGCCCGCCCGGTAACTGCACTATTTTATGATTGTCATGGTTTCTTAAAAGCCCATAACGTTCAATCAATCCCTTCAAATCTTCGTATCTCTTGCTCGCGCCCGCAAAAAACAATACAGATAATTCTTCATTTGTCAATGAGTCGCGCACAATATGAATATACATTTCCGCTTCTTGTGGTGCCTTGCTATGTGCATAACGGATAACTCGCAGTAAAAGACCGAAATACAAATCGATAATCGTGGCACTGCTCTGTCTAAATCTTTCCCACGTAGTATTAAGTATGCTCTGAAAGCTAGGAGATGTTATTATTCTATACTCCTCGCTATAGAAATAGTGTAAGTTCGCGTTAAATGATTCAAACATTGCGGTCCCTTTTTTAGGGCGATTTTTGTCCCCGATATCCATTTCGTTTCTATATGCTATAAAATAGTTAAGCATTTGAAAAAACGTCGCCTCAAACTGCTGTCGTTGCATGGTCTCGCGTTGAAGGCTTAGCTGTTTTTCTTGCCCCTCCATTACCATGCGATTGTCGCGAATTTCTTTTCGCTGTAGCTCAATTCATCTTTCTGCATCCAAACCGTGACAATAACTCCGGCAAATGCTAATCCGGCAAACAGTGCATTCACAGCGCCAAACATGTCTCCGAATTCACCGCTCCCTTTGGGATATCCAAACAGAGCGGGAGTATAGTAAAAAGCCAGATACCAAAATCCGACAACGAAAGCAAATGGCCAACCGTATTTGAGAAGCGGTTTAATCTATTTCTCTCCTCTTATTTTATCCTTTCGCCTTTATCCTTTATCCTTCATTTCCACCTTCATCCTTTTCTTACACATCCAGCTCTGTCACGTATTTCGCGTTCTTTTCGATGAACTCGCGGCGGGGTTCGACGGCGTCGCCCATGAGCATGGAGAAGGTGTGGTCGGCGGCGGCGGCGTCTTCCAGCGTGACTTTCATCATCGTGCGCCGTTCGGGATCCATCGTCGTCTCCCAAAGCTGATCGGGATTCATTTCACCGAGACCTTTGTAGCGCTGAATATGCACGCCCTGACTGCCGCCAAATTCTTGGATGATCTTGTCGCGTTCGACTTCGTCCATCGCATACAGCTTCTTCTTGCCCTTGGCGACTCCGAACAGCGGCGGCATCGCGATATAGATTCGTTCTTCCGAAATCAGCGGCTTCATATAGCGGAACAGAAACGTCAAGAGCAGCGTGCGGATATGCGCGCCGTCCACATCGGCATCGGTCATCAGAATAATCTTGCCGTAGCGCACCTTAGCCATATCGAAATCTTCTTCGCTGCCGTTGCCGAGTCCCGTGGCCGCGCCCACCGCCGTAATTAACGTGCGCAGCTCCTCGTTGTTGAGAATCTTATCCACGCGTGCCTTCTCGACGTTGATAACTTTTCCGCGCAGCGGGAGAATCGCCTGAAACTCGCGGTTGCGGCCTTGCTTGGCCGAGCCGCCCGCCGAGTCACCCTCGACGATAAACAGCTCCGATTGTCCCACATCCTTCGAGGTGCAGTCGGCTAATTTCCCCGGCAGGCTGCCCGACTCCAACGCGCTCTTGCGACGGGTGAGGTCGCGCGCCTTGCGGGCCGCTTCGCGCGCACGGGCCGCATGCACGCTCTTCTCGACGATTTTTTTCGCGTCATGCGGATGCTCTTCAAGGAAATCGCCTAACTTCTCGTTCACGATTTGCTCGACGACGCCCTTGACTTCGCCGTTGCCTAACTTGGTTTTGGTCTGGCCCTCGAACTGCGGCTCACCGACCTTGATCGAGATCACCGCCGTCAATCCTTCGCGCACGTCGTCGCCGGACAAGCTGAATTTATCCGACTTGAACATCTTGTTCTTTTCGGCGTAGCTGTTCAGCGTGCGCGTCAGCGCGGCCTTGAAGCCCGACAGATGCGTGCCGCCCTCGACCGTGTTGATGTTGTTGACATAGGTGACGATATTCTCGGAGTAGCCGTCGTTGTATTGCAGTGCGACCTCCACCGGAATGTCTTCGCGCTCCGCTTCGAAATAGACAACTTTATTGTGCAGCGCGGTGCGGTTTTCGTCGAGGTAGGCAACAAACTCCGCGAGGCCGCCCTTGAAACTGAACTCCTCGCGCGAATCATCCCGCCTGTCTTCAGCGATAATTGTCAGCCCGCGATTCAGATAAGCCAGCTCGCGCAGCCGCTCAACCAAAGTATTGTAGGAAAAAGTTGTCGTCTTGAAAATTTCGGGGTCCGGGAAGAAGGTCACGGTCGTGCCTCGGCCGCGCGCTTTACCGAGCAGCTCCATCGGTCCCGCCGGTATGCCGCGCCTGTAGGTCTGCGTGAAGCGTTCGCCGTCGCGCACGACTTCCACGGTCAGCCATTCGGAGAGCGCGTTCACGACCGACACGCCCACGCCGTGCAGGCCGCCCGATACCTTATAGGAATCCTTGTCGAACTTGCCGCCGGCATGCAGCACGGTCATCACGACTTCCAGCGCGGGACGTTTTTCCACCGGATGCATGTCCGTGGGAATACCGCGTCCGTTATCTTTGACGGATACCGAGCCGTCTTTGTTGATGGTCATCTCGATGCGATTGCAGTTGCCGGTCATCGCTTCATCAATGGAGTTGTCCACCACCTCATAGACGAGGTGATGCAGTCCGCGCGCGCCGACATCGCCGATATACATAGCGGGCCGCTTGCGCACGGCTTCCAGGCCTTTCAGCACCGTAATTGACGATGCCTTATAGCCGCTTTTCTGTGTTTTGTCTTGTGCTTCCAAAATTGCTTCTGTCATTTTCGTTTATCTCAGAAATATTCCGAATTTTCTTTTCTTCATTTCCCTCCAAACCTTGTCCTCGAACGAAGTGAAGGATTGGTTTGGGGGGATTAAGGGGGGTTCTTCTAATTCTCGCGTAGACGAAAAGCCTCTGACATCAAGTCTTCAAGACAATACCTTACCTTGATCGGATGTACGACTGTCATTGCTTGTATTTATCGCCTCCCGATCTCCTCTTATTTTTTTCCACCTATCCATCTCAAGGCGGGCGTTTGAAAGGTACACCTGTATTTGAAACCTCTCTATCGGGTCAGTCGTAATATGCTCTTCAATATCGCTGTTAAGGCGAATCGCTCGATCAAGGTGTCCTACTGCTTGGCATCCTTTGTGAATCAGTTTATTGAGCTTTCGCTTCTCTGAAAGCATACTCGTTGTCGTAATACCAACAAGTGCTATCACAATTGTTGCGATTATCATGAGGCTAATACTAAAATTTTCTGTGCTTGTGGTTTTTCCAATGGCAAAAAACTTCAGAATAACCATTGTTGCAAGCATGCCTGCTGCAGCCCAAACAAATAACCTAAGAATGAATGTATCTCTTTTCTCGTAGGCTAGCTCTAACTGATCTACAATACCACTCAACGTCCTTGAAGAAGTATCCAATATTTCAAGAGCCGATCTTCTTTGATTTAGGTTAAGTTCTTGCTCTATCATGCGCCACCTCTTGCATTTCTGATAAGCTCATTTAATAAATGGTTTCTGCTCAAATTATGCTCTCTATCTTCGTAACCGGGGCTCACTTCCATCAGTACAGTGCCATCATGGGTCTTCCAGTTCTCTCTTATAATCGAGACATATATAAACGAATGTGAAAAACCCCTCTCTTTTTCCAACAGTGTCCCCTCTAAAACTTTGTTGTATTCGCCTTGCTCGTAGTGATTCACTACTCTATCTTTCTCGCGCCACCAAAGATCCTGTTTCGTAACAACTGTCATCATCCAAATATTATTTTTTGCCTTTTTTATAGCCTTGCAAATATAACCAAGGTGGGCAATTTCTGTGTTTCTGCGTTTATCCGTATAATCACTCACAAATTTCTTCTTTGTCATTCCCTCGGCGAAAATGCTGTGTGCCTTATAATTCCTCGGTTCTCTGAATTCGTGATAACCATACGAAACAACATTTAAGAGAGCATCTATTTTGCCACTCTCGACATCTTTTCTTAGATTATCCCAGTCCTCTTTGGTATACGCATCAAGCCCAGGAACAACCTCGATATTTGTTGCTAGTATTTTCTTTAACTTTTTCTTTTCTATTTGAGTTGATTTTAGATA
>JAHIZR010000491.1 GCA_018814465.1 bacterium
CCCGCTCAATGAACTGGTGGGCATGCTCAATCAGGAGATCACGAAGCGCACCTCGCCTGATCGTTTCGTAACGTTGATTATTGCGGAGATTTCGGCGGATCGCTCACAATTGAACATCTGCAATGCGGGGCACAATCCCGGCTATTTAATTCGCAAGAACGGCAAGGTAGTCGAACTTGACGCGGGCGGCATCATGCTCGGTGTGATGGAAATGTTCCCCTATATTCAGATGGACTACGGTTTGGAACCGGGAGATTTGATCGCTCTTTACACCGACGGCATCCCCGAAGCGGAAATCGGTTTTGAAGACATGTTCGGCTATGACCGCCTGCAGTATTTCCTTTCGGAAAACCGCGACGGTCGTCTGCAGGATATCGCGCAGAAGCTGTTCAAGAAAGTCACGGTTTCCGCGGAAGAAGGGATTGATGACGACATGGCTATCGTACTCATCAGGATGAAACTCCAGAAATGAAAGCGGACGACGCGCTGGCTCGCCTCAAAGAGGGCAACAAGAGATTCATAGCCGCTGAACGCTCCTCGCTGTCGGTGGACGCGCAGTTGCGGGATCAGTTGAGTAAAGAGCAAAAGCCTTTTGCTTGCATTGTGACCTGCTCCGATTCGCGTGTGCCGCCGGAACTGATTTTCGACTGCACGGCAGGAGAACTTTTTGTCGTACGCGTGGCGGGAACGGTGCAGACGCCGGAAGTCATCGGCTCGGTCGAATTTGCCGTCAGCATTCTGAAGGTCAATCTGGTGGTCGTCATGGCGCACAGCCGCTGCGGCGCGATTCAGGCGGCAGTTTCCCGCGAACCGGTGCCCGAGCGGGTGGCCGCGATCATCGACCGGCTCGCGCCGATGGTGACCGCACAGCAGGCGCTCGGCTTTGAAGGCGAAAAGCTCATCATTCAGGTCAGCAAACAGAACACGCGCGAACTGTCCGACGCTCTCTGCCGCTCGCAGGTTATCAGCGAGTGCTTGGAAAAAGGCTTGCAGGTGCATCGCGCTTACTACAAGTTAACAACCGGACAGCTACTCTGGGATTTTGAATAATCTTTTCACATACAACCATTGAACAGGATCATGGCTACAGTTTTAGTATTTATCGAATCGGAAAACGGGAAAGTCCGCGCGGTCGGACGCGAAGCATGCAGCGCGGCGAAGATAGTCGCGAAAGGTTTAAGCGCGGATGTCGTGGCGGTCAATTTAGGCAAGCCGGCTGATGACGCGGCTTCATTAGGCAACCTCGGTGTCAAGAAAATCATTCAAGCCGGCGGCGGCGAACTCGACAATTACAGCACGGAAGGCTGGACACAGGCGGCGGCGGAGATTATCAAAACGGAAAATCCCGCGGCGGTCTTTTTCCCGGCGACGCTGCGCGGCAAGGATCTCGCGCCTCGCGTCGCGGCGCGCGTCAATCGTCCGCTGCTGACCGAATGCACCGATCTGAAAGTTGAAGGCGGCGAAGTGCATGCGCTGCGGCCCATCTATGCCGGTAAGGTCAGCATGTGGGCGAAAGTCACCGGCGGCTTCGGGATTTTCTCGCTTCGTCCGAAGGCTTTCCTACAGGCCGAAGTCAACGGATCGACGGCTGAAGTCGAAAACCGCTCTGTTACGATTGACGGCGGCAAGATTCGCGCGAAGGTCACCGAGCAGAAAATGGAGTCCGGCGGCATGCTCGATGTCACGGAAGCCGATATCGTCGTCTCCGGCGGCCGCGGTCTGAAGGATCCGTCCAACTTCAAACTGATTGAAGAGCTCGCGGCGGCCATCGGCGGCAGTGTCGGCGCGTCGCGCGCGGTCGTGGATGCCGGTTGGCGTCCGCATTCGCAGCAGGTCGGTCAGACCGGCAAGGTCGTATCCCCGAATCTCTATATCGCCGTCGGCATTTCCGGCGCGGTACAGCACGTCGCGGGTATGAACAACAGCCGCACCATCGTGGCCATCAACAAGGACGCCGACGCGCCGATTTTCAAACTGGCCACCTACGGCATCGTCGGCGACGCCCTGCAGGTTGTCCCTGTCCTGACCGAGGAAGTGAAGAAAGTCAAGGCGGAGGGATAAGAAACTTAAATAGTATTCTTGAATTTCTCATTCCATAAACAACAACTGGGGTTCATCATGAAGTACGCAAGTGTGTTTCCTTGCACGGTAGCTTTGTTTGTTCTCACTTATGCAAGCTTTGGACAAACATGGGAAGTTGAATACGAAACTCCTGATATTCGCAACACGCATGATGTAGAGTATGTAACTGACTCGGTTTTCGTCGTCGTCGGAGAGAACGGTTTGCTTGCTCGAACGGAAGACGGCGGATCATCGTGGCATCAGGTCGACTCTCAGGTTTACAGCACCATTCGACGTGTTCGTTTTCTGGACGAGAATCATGGCTGGGCGGTCGGTGAAGGTGGAGTGATTATCCATTCCGCCGATGGCGGGCAAACATGGGAATTGCAGGAGAGCAATGTCGACGAGACGCTTCGCGGCGTCGCCTTCACGGACGAAATGAACGGCTGGGTTGTTGGATGGTACGGCGAAGTGCTGCATACAACGGATGGCGGCCGGAACTGGGCGGAATTTGATCTTTATCCCGAATTGCCGCCCACCTCACAGCCAGACTTATTGAATATTGACTTCTATGATTCACAGCACGGCTGGATCGTCGGCGAAGTGTGTTTTCGCACCACCGATGGAGGGGAAACATGGGAGGCGTTTTCTTCCAATGCTGAATGGCTTTCGGGTGTACAGGCCCTTTCTGAAAATACGATCGTCGCGTGCGGGAACTCGGGAAAAATTCTCAGAATTGTGGGCGAGAACATAAACTTTACAACTCTGGAAATTCAATCTCTCAGAGATATCGAATTTGTAGACGACATGGAAGGTTATGTCGTCGGCGATGTCGGAATTGTCGGGAAAACGATGGACGGCGGGTTGTCCTGGCAAATCGTAGATGCAGGGGCTTCGAATTTGAGGTTGAACGGCGTCGCCTTTGCCGATCCGCAGCAAGCGATTATCGGCGGCTTATCGTATTCTTTGTATCGTACGACTGAATTGGGACAGGAATGGGAGAGTGTTTCGCCGGGAGTTCCTCCTCAATTCAATAGTGTATCATTCGCAAACCAAGAGTTAGGTTTTTGCCTGAATGAACAGGACGAGCTTCTCAAAACAACAAATGGCGGAGTGAACTGGTTCCTTCATCCGTTTTCCGCTACTTTCGGTCTCTACTGCCTGAGATTTTCCTCGGAGACCGACTTGTGGATTGTCGGCGCGCAAGGAGCGGTTTACCATTCAGAAGATGCAGGGGAAAGCTGGAATACTGTGATCGTTCCAGCAAATGGAGGACTGCGCGACATCGCATTTTTCGGCACTCATATCTGGATGACGGGTGACAACGGAACTGTTATCCATTCAGCAGACAACGGGGAGCACTGGGAAACTCAGAATGTCGGTATCAGCAGTTGGCTGAGTGGGATAGATTTCATCGACGAGAGCAACGGTGTTCTGGTTGGCGGATACAGCAGGATTTATTTCACGGAAGACGGGGGCGCCCATTGGACTCAAAGCGATTTCGTAAATGACATCAACTTAAGAGATGTCGACTTCATCGATGCCGAAACGATTTCCTGTGTCGGTGAATACGGCAACGTATTCATGAGTTATAACCGGGGAGCTACTTGGGAACGATACCTTCAAGATACCAATGTGAATTACTACTCGGTTGAATTTATCGACCGATGGAACGGTTGGACTATTGGAACGCAGGGGACGATTCTGCGAACGGAGGACGGCGGAGAAACGTGGACCAGACAAGAGATTGCACCACGTGGGGGCTTGAGGGATATCTGTTTAGAGTCTCCCTACGCATGGATTGTCGGGGGTGGAGTTATCCTGCGAAGTGATATTCCCAGTAGTTCGGATAATCAATGGAATAAGATCGTTACCGATTACAGCCTGTCTGCCTATCCCAATCCCTTTAACTCAACGACGACGCTTACTTTCGATATTCCGCAGGCGGGCAGAGTCTCGTTGAATGTTTTCGATATCACGGGCAGGCTCGTCACAACACTGCAAGACAGAGTGACGCTGGCGGGAACATACTCAGTTCCTTTTGAAGGTACGAGCCTGTCGAGCGGCATCTACTTCGTGAGCCTCAAAGGGAACACGGTCTCAACCACGAAAAAAATCGTTCTTCTTAAATAGAATTTACTGAATAATCCTTTCGAGTCTTAGACTAACAGGGCAGAAACATGAGATCGTTCATTCATTGGAGTTGCTTCCTTCTGCTGCTATCAGCAACGCACATTGCCTGGTCACAAACTTGGGAGTGGCAGAATCCGCTGCCGCAAGGAAATGTTCTGCAGGATGCCTGCTTTCTGAATTCATCCACCGGTTGGATCACTGGCGGCGCGGGAACGATCCTTTTTACAGATGACGGCGGAGACAACTGGACGCTGCAGCACAGCGGCACGAATCGCTGGCTGAAAGGCATTGCCTTCGCCGATGCCCTGCACGGCTGGGCGGTCGGTTATGAGGAAGCGGTGCTGCACACTGCCGACGGCGGCGCGACTTGGCAGCGGCAAAACGACGGCATGCTGAATGCGCTGTCAGGTGTGGCCTGCACAGATAACCAGCACTGCTGGGCGGTCGGAACTTCAGGCGCGATCATCTATACAACCAACGGCGGCACGGATTGGAATGAAGCAATGAGCGGTATTTCTACGGACCTAAACCGCGTCTGTTTCATCAATAGCACACGCGGCTGGGCGGTGGGCAACAATGGGAGAATTCTTCAGACCGCCAGCGGCGGCGCAGGCTGGAATCCGCAATCCAGCGGCACAACACAAAATCTGACCGGAGTCG
>JAHIZR010000066.1 GCA_018814465.1 bacterium
AAGGAAAGCGGCGCGTCCGGCAAGGCTTTCAAAACCAGTCTGTCGCAAGCCACCCGCAGCCTGCATGACAATCTTCGCCGCTTGCGGACTCTTCCGCACTATGCCCGCTTTTTCTTCGCGTACCTGCTGTATAATGATGGAATAGAAACGGTCATTATCATGGCGGCGATTTTCGGCGATCAGGAATTGGGCATGGACAGCTCGCAATTGATCGCGTTCTTTCTGATGATTCAGGCTGTCGCTTTTTTCGGAGCGCTGCTCTTTGGTGTGCTCGTTGACAAATTCGGCAACCGCCGTTCGCTCCTCATCAGCCTTGCGGTCTGGATGCTGATCTCTGTGTGGGGTTGGCGAATCGGACTGTTTGGAAATGCGATTGCTGAATACTGGATTCTGGGGGCTGTCACTGCTGTTGTCATGGGCGGTTCGCAGGCCGCATCGCGCTCTCTACAGGCGATGTTGATTCCTCCTGCCCGCTCGGCTGAGTTCTTCAGCTTTTTCGCGATTTCCGGTAAATTCGCCGGTGCGGTCGGTCCCTTGATTTTCGGAGCGGCCGTCTTCATAACCGGCAGCCTGCGTGCGGGTATTCTGTCCCTGATCGCATTTTTCTTGTTTGGATTCCTGATCCTGTTAACCGTAAACGAACGCGAAGGCCGCAGACAAGCGCTTGCCTTTGATCATTATATGACTCCTGAAAGCGATGAGTAATTCGAAATGAGTGTGAGATAAGAATCCGTCATTCTGGACACCCGCGCGCAGATCTATCGACACAAAAATAAGACATTTCATTTGGCGGGGCGTCCAGAATCTCGTCGTCTCTGCTGTATTAATTTGAGAGCTGCCTATGAGAATTATGAAAACTCTTTTTGCCGGTATCCTTGCCTTACTGTCGATCAATATTTCCCTTGCTCAAACGGAATCTTCAGCAGCCGACTTATCCACGGTCCTGTCTCTCTTCTCCGCGCATGCGAGCAACACAGGTATTCGCGTCAATTGGTCGCTTGATCGGCAGTCTCCCGCGATTTTTGGATTCCGTCTTTATCGCGGTTATGCTTCTGCCGGGCACTTCGCTGTGCTGACCGAGCTGATGCCGCATGCATCCAACGGTTCTCTCGCCTACGCTTATACCGATACATCGGCTATTCCCGGCGTAACCTATTACTATAAACTCACCTCCATCGGTCAATCCGCGGAATCAGTTTTCCCGGTCGTGATTTCCGCCGCGGTGACAGATCCGAATACTGAAGCCGAAATCGATGCAAACGCTCCTTTGGCGCTGCTCCCGGGCGAGAAGATTCAGCTGTATGTCCGCAAGCAAGGTCAAGTTCAGCTCGAACAAATCGAACCGGAACAGCGCGCGCTCGTGAACGACGTCCTCGTTCCCGGGATCTATGAGTTTACTTCGCCGGCAGATGGAGCGCGGTCCCTCCTTCGATTGAAGCACGAGGACGGCTTCGAAGCCGACATTCAATGGCCTTTACAATAGCAGCAAAGCCGCATCAAGCGGCTTTGTTATTATTTGAGATTGTCATTCCGGAAACTCGCTGTAGTCTTCGAAAGCGAGTTATCCGTAATCCCGAAAACAACTTAACTGCCACCCGTCACTTCAGATGAGTCGCTCTACTAGGCAACACCCTCCGGGGTGTTGCATCATGCGGTTATCGAGCGCAACCACACCCGGAACAGGAGACTCTTTTCGCCGAGCCGGGTTAAGTAGCCGATAACCAATGCTTTTTCGAGGGCCCATGTCCAGCGCATCCCGGCCGGAATAAAAACACATGCAGTCGCGACGATTACGCAAGCGCGTCGGTTTCGAGTTTATCGTGTCAAGTTTCCGCTTTGTCCCTCATCCCTTATCCTAATCCCGCGCTAACTGAATATGCCTGAGCAGTTCCTGATGAATCGGCGGCGCCGCTCCGACAATATTCCCGCTTTCCAGAAATCTTCGCTCGCCATTGAAATCACTGCACACTCCCCCCGCCTCTTCGACAATCAATATCCCCGCCGCGATATCCCACGGACTCAACCGGTGCTCCCAGAAGCCGTCGAAAATCCCCTGCGCCGTCCAGCATAAATCCAGCGCCGCCGATCCCGCTCTCCGAATGGCCCGGCAATCCGGATAGATCGCTCCGAATTCCTTCAAATAGGAAGCCAATTCATCGGCATAACGGCGCGGAAAACCGGTCGCGATAACCGCATCCGAAAAATTCCGCTTGGGAGAACACTTCAGTTGCTTCGTTCCCAGATAGCTCCCCTTGCCTTTCGCAGCAAGAAACAGTTCTCCCGAGATCGGATTGTAAACAATCCCGCAAACCAGTTCGGGATTTACTCTCGAAGCATTGGAAGCCAAAGCCAGACTGACACAGAACACCGGAAAGCGTTGCACGAAGTTAGTCGTTCCATCCAACGGATCGAGGTACCAGATCGGACCCTTGCCTGTCCGCTCTGTTCCTTCCTCACAAAGAATCGCGGCTTCCGGCATCTCCGCTTCAAGGAACGACGCAATCGTCTGTTCCGAGTGCAAATCCGCCTCGGTAACCAGATCACCGGCCCCTTTATGATGGATCTGTTCGTCGGAGAGCCGCCGCCAGTAGTTCATTAATACTTCCGCGCCCTGTCCGGCAGCCCGCACGGCAAGCGCCGCCTCTTGACTCAAAGCCTCCGCAAACTGAATTTGTTCTTTCGTAATCATCTTGTGCTTTCTCAATTGAAAAAGGTGAATAGTCAAGTACTATTCACCCTAAAATAACATTTAAACGAATCAGTCGCAACTATTGGCCATTCCGTAAATCCGCATCCCCCTAATACTAATGCCGACGAACATAAGGTTGGAGCGCAATCGTCAAGAAATCCGCCGAGCAGGGTTTAAGCGCCGAACATCTTTTCCATTACGAGATTCAAGTAGGCGCGCAACCCTGCCGGAATCTTCATGCGAGCCTGCCTAATGTCATTTAGTACATCCCATTCGCTCCTGCGTATGGGGAAGCGAGTTATCCGGCATCCCGGCACAGTCTAACGCTTTTTATTTCCTACTTGGGAATCGTGAGTGCTAAGTCGACTTTGCCAGCATCGAAACTGAAAGTGTACTCACACCCGTCGTTCCGAATGCGCACAAGATAAACCTGAATAGTATCGATGCTGTCCGTCTCGGTTTCGAAAGGAATATAGCTTGCTTTCATTGTCAGGCTGCCGCTCTGCTCTCCGAAATCCGTGACAAAGCTCATCTCCGCCATACCCTGCTTCTTATCATGCAGCCCAGATGTTTCAGTAACAAACTCATCAATCACCGAGACAACATGCGAGTACACCATCGGTAGAGCGAAAGGTTCGTTCGCCAACTGAATCTCTCGTCTTACTTTATGCTTGAACACAAGATTCGCATTTAAAAACGCCAGTTCGTTGGTCAGAAGTTCATTCAGCGATTGCGGAACCTTCTGCTGAACGCCGCATCTTTGAAACCGCTGCACCATCACTTGCAGCAAGTCAATCAGTTGTATCGCATTGCGGCCGATGATTTCCAGGTTCGTCTTGTTCTTCTCAAACAGCGTGATCAGCTCTTTGGCGGCCTGAGAGTTGGCCGATTCCAGCCGCTCCAGAAGCTTATCCTGATCAGCATTCCGCATTTCCATCAGTTGCGTCGCGCCGATCACACCGGATAATGGCGTCGCCAGATTATGAAGAATCCCGGGAAGCAGTGCGCCAATAAATGACAGCTCCTGCGTTTGAAATTCTCCCGCTTCCTTCCGACCGCTGGATTTGTTCTCGTTTTGCGTAGGCATCGTAAATCAATCCAATATCATATATTCAAACAGTTGATTTTTCTGTCGATTCTGTGTATGTTCAGTGAATCCACGACTATTGCTCTGCTGTTCGGGCATCTAAAGAATCGCATCTCTGCTATTGCAAACGATGAACCTGAAATTACTGAGTTTCACTCTCGCCAAGCGCCGCTCAACAGCAACCTGATTCGCTTCTCCAATAATCCTGTATATATAAAATAAACAACAGTCTATTCTCGTCAAGGAGACTTTAACACTTCGCTGCAACTGCCGACGTTGCGGGGGAATCATTCCCTGCCGAGTCTGATTTGAGCGATAACTTGCATCCATGAGACTATTTTACGAAACACAACGTGGCGTTTTTGCAACCCTGAATGAACAATCGGCATTGTTCATTTCACTGATGCGGTGGACGGTTCTCTCGTCCATCGTCGGGGTGATGGTCGGTTTTTCGACTTGGGCATTTATTACTGGGCTGAATAAGTCGATTGAGTTTACTTCAGAAATCCCTTACCTCCCCTTTCTCATTCCTTTAGTTATTGTTCTTTCAGCAGTTATCGGGAAGTATTTAGCTCCGGAATCGCAAGGACATGGCACGGAAAAAATCATCGAGGCGGTGCATAAAGTCTCCGGACGCATCCGCCTGCGTGTCGTGCCCGTTAAGGTTTTTACAACAATTCTCACCGTAGCCGGCGGCGGCAGTGCCGGTAAAGAAGGCCCTGCCGCACAGATCGGCGCCGCTCTCTCCTCGGGTTTTGCTTCTCTGCTCAGACTATCCGACCGCGACCGCAAAAAGATCGTGGTCTGCGGGATTTCCGCGGGTTTTGCGTCGGTCTTCGGAACTCCGGTGGCCGGGGCGCTATTTGGGATCGAAGTACTCTTCCTCGGGCAAATACTCTACGACGTGTTGGTGCCCTCCTTCATTGCCGGAATCACCGCTTATCAGGTTTCCAAATGGCTCGGATTGACCTACTGGACTCATAACATCGTCGATATTCCCCCTTTCGATCAAGGCTTCATCGCCCAGCTTGTCCTGACCGGAGTCGTCTTCGGCATTGTCACGGTTATGTTCGTCGAAATGATCCGCTTTCTTGCTAAAATCCTGCCGAAAATATGGCCGAATGTTATCGCTCGCGCTTTTATGGGGGGAATCGCCCTTGTCGGAGTCTCGATTCTTTTCGGTCGCGAAGTTATGGGACTGGGCACGGAACACATTGAACGAATTGTTGAGGGTGAACAAGTCTCCCCCTTCCTCTGGTTTGGTAAAATGCTCGCCACCTCCATCACATTGGAGTCGGGAGGCAGCGGAGGAATCGTGACCCCGATCTTCTTTGTCGGAGCGGCGTTCGGCAGTCTGTGGGGAAAGCTTATCGGTATGAGTTCGATTACGACTGCCGCGTTAGGAACGACCTCCGTCCTGTCGGGCGCCGCCAATACTCCGATCGCGGCTTCCATGATGGCGATCGAGATGTTCGGCCCCAGCATCGGACCCTACGCCGCCGGCTGTGCGATGGTTTCCTTTATCATGACCGGACATCGCAGTATTTATCCGAGTCAGGTACTGGCCGTCTCAAAAAGCGAATCGCTGCGCGGCGCGCTTCGTCAGCCGCTCGCAATCTCGACCTTCTCTCGGTTGAACCAGGAAGGTGAAGAGGAATTGCACAAAGTCTACTCGCTGCCCATCACGTTTTTCAGATTCTTGGTCTCAGGTATCTGGCAGCGGCGCAAACATAATTAGCGCTTATCCCCCAAATCACCGTCGAGAAATCGAGATCAATACTCGCCAAGCAGAATTTAAGCGCCACTGAGGCTCTGTCATTCTGGACACCGCCGCAAACAGCAGGAAGTAGATTGAACTACGAAAGCCCGGCGGGCGTCCAGAATCTCAAACTCGCGCGCATCCCGGCCGGAATCTTGAATAGAGCATACTTTACTTGAAACGGCACTCGTTATTAAATCAAACCCCGCCTGAGCAGACGGGGTTTGTCGTTGGTCTATCCGTTAAAACGTGTTCATTCAATTGGAAGTCGCGCTGATATTCCCCGCCGGCTTGAGTTGAACAACCTCACCTTCCCGCGCTAAGCGTCCGTCTCTGGAAAATAGAATAACCTGCCGCTTCTCAGCCATCGACTCGATGAGGTTCTGCATCGTCTCGATCCTGCGGTCATCCAGATTCCCGAGCACGTCATCCCAGATAACGAAATCGTCCTCGATGGAATCAAGCAGATTCAGCGCCGCGATTCGTATCACTAGTCTCAGCATATCGACCTGCCCTCTGGACAAAGAACGGACTTTTCGTAGCTGAGCTGCGCCTGACTTCAGAATCCACTCGTTCTCATCATAATAAACGGTCCCGAAATCATCTCCGAAATAACGCTGGATGAAGTGGTTGATTGAAGATGCGATCTGATCGGGCA
>JAHIZR010000492.1 GCA_018814465.1 bacterium
AGCCTGCCAAAGCGGCGATTCACCAAGTGTTTCGCAGGCGCTGCCGACCTTGCTTGCTGCCGTCAAGAGCATGATTCAGAAAGAGGAGTCCATTCTCTTCCCCACAGCACTTCAATTGCTGGATGATTCAGATTGGGCTGTTATTAAACAGGGTGAAGCTGAAATTGGTTTTATGGAAGCACTCAGTCCCGGCACCGAGTGGCGACCGACTGCTTCTTCCGCTCCTGTTCAAGCGGAGCCGGCAAACGGATTGCTCGCGATGAATATGGGTGAGTTGACTCTCGAACAGATTAACCTGATTCTTGTTCACTTGCCCGTTGAATTATCCTTTGTTGACGAGAATGATGAAGTGCGCTTCTATTCAAACCAGCCCCATAAGATTTTCCCGCGCACACCCGATGCTATCGGCAGAAAAGTACAGAATTGCCATCCACCCAAGAGTGTTCATTTAGTCAATCAGATTCTGAGTGAGTTCCGTTCAGGAAAGCGTGACGCCGCCGAGTTCTGGATCGAGATGGGAGGCATGTTCGTTTACATCCGTTATTTTGCAATTCGTGCCGCGGACGGGACCTATCGCGGTTCTTTAGAAGTTGTGCAAGACGTTAAAAAGATCCGAGAACTCACCGGCGAACGCCGACTCCTCGCCGAGGAAGCTAAGTAAAATACGTTGAAGCTAAACAAAAAGGTCAGGCGCGCGCCTGACCTTTCGCATTAATCGTGAATCGTTTATTCCGGTTCGCGAAAGCGAATTCCAGTCTTGGCTTGCGCAGTACTCAGAATTTCTTCCGCAATCTGATTGTGCCGCATGATGATCGCCCGTTCATCGACATCTGCCTGACCATCGCGAATGCGATGCTCACCATTTATAATCAGGTGACTCACCGGCGACATGCGCACCGTGAACACCAAGGCTGCTACCGGATCAGAGAGTGATCCTGCGTACTCCAAGCCGTCCACCGAGAACAAAGCCAAATCCGCACGCTTACCGACCTCGATTGAACCAATATCTTCGCGACCCAATACTGACGCACCGCCGCGCGTCGCCAGCCACAGAACATCACGGGCTGTTAACCAACATCCGTTCGGTCTGAGTCTGGAAACCATCATCGCATTCCGGACTTCAGCCAGATAATTTCCTGAATCGTTCGACGCCGTCCCGTCCACACCGATCGAAACCTTTGCCCCCGCCTGCATCAGCTCTTTGATCCGGGCGATGCCCGAACCGAGTCTTAGATTCGATGAAGGGCAGTGGGCAACCCCCACGCCATGATCACCGAACAGCCGGATTTCCTCGTCATTCAGGTGAATGGCGTGCGCAAACCAAGCGTTACCGCGAATCCAATCCAGTTCCCGAACATACTCAACAGGCCGCTGATGAAAGTGTGCCTTGCAGTATTGTTCTTCATCCAGTGTCTCCGCGAGATGAGTATGAATCCGCAGGTTTCGTCTCGATGCATACTCAGCCGTGTGCTTCATCTGTGATTTCGTCACATTAAACGGCGCGCAGGGCGCGATGGAGATCCGCACCATCGACCCTTCACTCGGATCATGATATTTGTCCAACAGCCGTTCCGTATCCTCGAAAATTTCTTCCTCGGATTGCACGATATCGTCGGGCGGCAATCCGTCATGACTTTTGCCCAACGACATCGATCCCCGCGTAGGCTGGAAACGAATGCCAAGCTGTTTAGCGACTTCGATCTCAACATCTATCAACTTCCCATCAGTCTCACGCGGAAATAAATAATGATGATCGGAACTTGTCGTCACACCCGACTTCATCATTTCCAGCAGCGCCGTTGCCGCACTCGCCTGCATGGACGATTCCGTAAGCTCCCGCCAGATTTCGTAATGATTCGTGAGCCAATCGAAGAGCCGCGACTGCTGCATGCGGGGGATGTTTCTGGTCAGCGACTGAAATAAATGATGATGCGTATTCACGAATCCGGGCAGCACCACCATATTCGAAGCGTCAATCTCATAATCAACTTTATGCGGCCAAGGTTGGCTGTCCACCGACCGGATGACACCATCTTCGAGCAGAATGTGTCCACCGTTGAATTCCTGCCGCAGGTCATTCATCGTCGCGACGCAAAGCGCGTTCTTGATAAGTATTCGTTTCATGTTATTTCAGCAGCATCCAAAGATAAAACAGAGTAAACGCAGTCAAATACAGCCAGCCGATAACCGCGAGCGTTTTCAGCCACGGTTTCGGATGCATATCGGATGGCATGTCTTTGCCGGTAACAGCGCGATAATTGAAAATAGCCAGAATGGGCGCGACGACAAACGACAGCGTCGTCGCAAAATCCACCATCCCTTTCAAATTGCCCGTCATATAAGCGATAATAATATAGCTGCCTAATCCGAGCAGAATCATCAGGAATACTCTGAACCGCTTGGAGCGCAACTCGTTCTCCGGCAGTCTGAAGGCGGTTTCCAACGCGATGCCCAG
>JAHIZR010000493.1 GCA_018814465.1 bacterium
CTGCCTCTGGCACAGTCAACGGTTTCGCAACACCTTAAAAAACTAAAAGATGCTGGGTGGATTCGGGGCGAGATCGAGGGTCCGAAGACCTGCTATTGCTTAAAGCCGGGGGTGATTAGGCGGTTCTCCGAGATGGTGGGTCAGTTGGCACGGGAAGAGTGACACGGATTCCGGCCGGGGTGCGCACTTTCAGGACTCGGCAACTGAGAGATTTCTGTGCTTAGCCCGGCTCGGCGAGCTTATCCTGCCAAGTGATGCCATGATCAGATGATTCTAAGTGAAGCAAGTCTAATAAGAGGTAGTAGATAGAGCAACAATTTGCGGAAGATTGAGCAACCCTGTGGCGGGATTCCCGTCTAATCATGCAGACGAGAGGAGCAGAAGGGCATCCATAATCAAACAACCACTGGAGACAGTAATGATGACTCAAAGACTCCTATCAATTCCAATGCTGCTCATTCTATTCTGCGTTGCCGGAGCAGATCCCTCTTCCTCATGGGAACGTGAAAGCTCATATAACCAGCTTTTCAACGCGCAGAACATCGAAACGGTCAAGGGAACCATCACAGAGATTTCGACCTATACGATACCGGACGGCGCCGGCAGCGGCGTGCAATTGACGATTGAAAACAGCGGCAAACAAATCGCCGTTCATCTCGGACCGGAATGGTATATCCAGCATCAGGCAAAGCAGTTCGAAGTCGGAGAAAAGATCACTGTCAAAGGATCACGCGTAGACTTTGAAGGTTCATCGGTCTTGCTGGCCTTGGCGGTCGTGATGGATTCGCATATGCTGGTATTGCGCTCGGCTTCCGGCGCACCGGTCTGGTCGGGTTGGCAGAGCATGCGGTAGGCTTTATTGCATTACCGTATGCGCCGAAATCCTGCGACGAAGAATGTTTCCGGGCACCCGGGGACGGGCGCCTCGGCGATTGATCGGAGAAACAGATAAGCACATAAGGTAATGTAATGAACAGCAAAGACAAGATTCACGAAGCAGTGCGCGACCGCTATGGGAAAGCCGCGCTTGGCTGCGGCTGTTCCAGCGGCTGCTGTGGAGCGCCAATGGAAGCGATCGAGAAGATCACTCTCGATATCGGTTATCATGAAGGCGATCTCATCGGCATTCCAGAAGGCGCAAATTTGGGACTGGGCTGCGGGAATCCGCTCGAATATGCAGATGTCAAGACGGGCGAGACGGTACTCGATCTGGGCAGCGGCGCGGGGTTCGATGTATTTCTGGCATCACGAGCGGTCGGTCCGCAGGGACGCGTAATCGGAGTGGATATGACTCCTGCAATGGTTGAAAAGGCTCGCGAGAATGCCCGTAAAGCAAAAGTCTACAATGTGGATTTCCGGCTGGGCAAGATCGAAGAGCTGCCGGTCAATTCGGAAACGATTGACCTAATCATTTCCAATTGTGTCGTGAATCTGTCGCCGGAGAAAGATAAGGTTTTCGCTGAAGCCTACCGCGTATTGAACCCGGGCGGACGGATGCTGGTATCCGATCTTGTGCTGATTAAGCCTCTCTCTGAAGAACTAAGAAACTCGGTCGAGGCCTATGTTGGCTGCGTGGCAGGCGCTTCGATGAAAGAAGACTACTTGCAGCTGATGCGAGACGCCGGGTTTGAGGAGGTTAAGATCGTTGCCGAAAGCGGTTATGATGTCGGACTCAGCGATATGGATGAGAACTTAATCAAGGAAGCCTACGCCGCAGTGACCTCCGTGAAAGTGCGGGCGGTCAAGAAATTGATGCCTTGTCGCGGATCGGATTGTTGCTGCTAACGATATCTATGCCGGAATGAGAAGCGGGCCGCGATAATTATCGCGGCCCGCTCTATTATTAGATATTTGCGGGTGAACAGGTGTTGATTAGTAAGAAGCCCAACTACCGGATGAAACGCGGGTCATTGTCAATCCGTCTTCGGGCCAGAAGCGATTATCGATTAAGGACGGATCAAATCCCCAATCGCGATGGGCTTCAACATAGGATGCATCGATCCACAATCCAGTGGCCTGTTGACTTGCCCACAGACAAACCAATGAACCGCGATAAGTCAGCTCATGTCCGACCCATTTTTCATGGAGGCGAATCAGGTTTTCCGCGCCGCCGCTGTAGCTGCCCTGCGTGGTCGGAACATTGCCCGTGACGACACAGGAATTGACCGATGTCGCGGAAGCGATGCGCTTGTTGATCGGTTTAGCCGAATCTGCATCATCCCAGTTATTGGACAACACGTTAAACGCATCGCACAGAATCGAACTGGCTTTTTTACTGACGGTGTTATAGTTTTTCCAAACGTAGAGCGGATTATCGGTTGCGATCGCAATCCCACCCGCCGGAAGCTGCTGAGCATTGATAATCCGAATTGCTGCATCAGAAGCGCTCTCAGAGATATACAGCACATTATTCTGCGGGACATAGCCGTAGGCGATTAAGAGCGACATATCAAGATTTGTGACCGTGAGCGTCCGCTGTTCACGGTGATCATAAAACGATGTCGTGGACAATATTCCGGCAGGCAGCACGATGGGAATGTCCAGGGAATCCGTCGCGGCGCCATTCAGGATTTTCAATCCCGCCTTATAATAGAAACGCATCGCGCGCATGGCTTCATCATCGGTCGGCTTGCCGCGCTTGATGATTTCAATTGCTTCACCTGGAGTCGGCATCGGATAGGGTAAGGTGCCAATGCCGTGAGCTTGATCCAGCACCCGACCGCCCCAATCTTCAAGACTCTTATCCTCCCACTCTGAATCCCGGCTGTCATATCTAAGATCCTGCCAGTGCCCTGACGGGTCTTTCATTCGCGCTTTTCCACTGTATGACCTCGTAGAGTCTTTCGGAGTGTTGAAGATGCTCTTACCGGCAGTCACGTCTCCTTCGATATTCAATACATTGCGCGAGCCAAGATACAGATTGCCATTCGTGTGAATGCGGCCATTGTAGTCGAGCGGGTAATCCGTGAAAAATTCAAGGTCCTGATCGAAATAGATTCCGAAATTGCCCATCGGGATAGACTCTTGATTCATCGTAACAGCGACGACATTTTCGACGGATTCGTTATAGAGCGCGGAATGGGAGAAAATCCGGTAGGGGCGGATGACCGCTTCCATTCCGGCGAAAGCGCCTTTAGAGACAACGCCTGAGTGCGCATCGGCCAGACTGATGGTTAATTCAGGGAAAGAATAACCATTGATAGACGGCGCAGTCAGCTCGCCAAGGTCTTCCTGTGCGGGGAAAGGAGTCTCTTCGAGCAGGTCATAAAGCCACTGTTTCGACCATTCCGCACCGGCTTCGGCGACGTAGAAAGTCTGGGCGTCTTTATAACTGCGTCCGGTTACCTGAGATTTTTGAAGGGTGGTCTGAACGCTCACCACGCTGATGAACATCAAGCCGGTTAACAGGATGACAGCGGAGACGAGGACGAAGCCTCGCTCATTTTTGTCCCGATTGATACTTCTTCCGCCGATTGCAGAATGCAATCGTTTCAACAGGTATCTTGCTTTCATGCTTGAATCAACCCATAATTTCCATAGATTCGATTTTGTTAGAGCAAATAATGCGCCTTAACTTGATAAAACTGATAACGATTCATCCGCAAAGACATGCGCAGCTTTTTTTCTGAAGTTGCGATACCGAAACTTGAAATATCGGGTCCGCAGAGTTATAAAGTTGGAATTTATCAAAAATGCGCAAATGAATTCGCAGTGGTCTTTCTTTAAATGCAATTGCTCATATCACGACACCTTGTTGAAAAGAGCCGGTCTTTTAAACGAGGAAGGCAGCTTTCGTATAGAGCTAATGCTGAATGACATTAGGTAGGCTCGCATGAAGATTCCGGCAGGGTACCGCGCCTACTTGAATCTCGCAATGGAAAGATGTTCTGCGCTTAAACCCTGCTCGGCGGATTTCTTTCTAAAAGATGGTCGGCGCTGGGATTTCAGAAATATGATGATTTAGCTTATTACGACAGATTACTCAGATAGTTGCCCAGAGGCTAATACAATCGCAATCTTGAATATAAAGAGAATACAAAGTTTAAGCATGCCGTCTATCCTAAGTTTATTGTGAGCATCAACCTTGGAGGAACAGAGAATGAGTTGCCGCCGGTTGCTCACTTCAGGTTGTTATGGACTGAGTTCTCTCGAAGCGGAGGTTTGATTATCTGAATAAAAAAGGAGCTGACCCAGCTACTTCTGAGTCGGCTCCTTATCGCATCAATACAAGCTTCATCTTGTGCACATCGTATAGTCGGAATCCCACTCATATAATTCGAATGGTATCTTCACAGTGATCCTCGCCGGGTATCCATTACTGCGATAAAAACTCTGATGTTTTCCGCAGCGACACTCGCGGATCATCGTTACTGCGAAAACGCTCTGAGGGATTCAAATGTGGAAAGCGAGGATGACTCAAGCCTGGGCGGCAGGCATGAAGTCCGTGGCCGGCGGAACCGGTTTGAGGCGAGCTCTTCCCTGCACGATTTCCAGCCGATTTATCAGCCTCCGCAGAGGGCTTAGGCGGTAAATGGCGGCGAGGGTAGAATAAATGAGCCAGCAGGTAAAAAGCTTCCAGAGAAAAACGATAAAATCCGTCGCATACAGTTTTCGCAGGGTGATGGAAGACATAGCATATCCGTTCAGTTTTCCGAAGGTAATGACACCGGGCCAACATTTTTGCAGACGGTAATTTATCATCAGGCTATTAGTTGATTATTGGATGAGTGTTAAGCAACTGTTAGCAGAAACGTTGAAAAAGAAGAGCCGCCCCTTTGCCAAGAGACGGCTCTTTCAGTTCGTGCAAACGAAAAACTACTTCATCAGAATCATCTTGCGAACAGCGGAGAAATCGCCGGCTTCCAGTCTATAGAAATAGAGACCGGAAGGCATGTCACCGGCTTCAAAGGTGACCGTATGATTACCCGCGTTCATCGAGCTGTTTACAAGTGTTGCAACAGTTTGTCCCAGTGCGTTGGAGACCGTCAGTTTTACCAGTTCGCTCTCCGGAAGATCGAAGGAAATGCTGGTTTCGGGATTGAACGGGTTGGGGAAGTTCTGATGCAGCGCATAGTCAGCTACGGCCGCCTGTGAGTAAGCCGGTGTCGCGGAAGCAGTCGCGATGGCTTCGCTTAGACCGCTCAGGCTGACGGCATACAGTGTATAGCTATATTCCTGACCATTAACGAGATTATTCTCGGACCATGAATAGCTGCTGCCCGTGGCTTCGTTGGAAGCGTTGACACGACCAACGACAGCTCCTTCACGGACGATATCGAAATAGTCGTTGTCGGTTTCGGATGCGGTGGTCCAGTTCAAGGTGACTGTGCGATCACCCGCGATTGCGGCAAAGGAATTCAACTCAACCGGAAGCACTCTATCCAAACAGAAGCAGAAGCAACCGTCGTTCGCCGAAACAAATGCCATGCACCAGCGGCTGTTATCGGCATCGTAGATCCAATCGGAAATCGGATCTGGCGTGACCGGTGTGCAGGCGTCGTCATCGCAGCCGCTCTCTGGAACGCGATAGGGATCGAGAGCGCAACCGGAAGTAATCGAAAACTGATCAGGTCGTTCGTGCTGTCCCAGCGGACCGAGGCAAATGGTCATGGGCTGATCGCCGCAAACATAGACACAGGAACAGAAGGGCAGATCGCCGTAAATCGTCAGCGGCAGCTCGTCGGGCGCGATGCAATTACAGGAGTTGCCGGTATCTTCGACATGCAGGATATAGTCGCCGGTCGCACCGCTATAGCCGTTCAGAATAACGTGATAGACAACGCCGGATTCGGCGCAGAATGTCAATGTTGTCAGTAGGCTGTTATATGAACAGTCTGGATCGTCGTCGTCACCGCCCACGCAGACTAATTCACCGCATTCTCCCGTATAGACCTGAATTTGAGTGTCATAGCTCGTCCCCGCGTC
>JAHIZR010000494.1 GCA_018814465.1 bacterium
CGATCTGCCCGACCTTCGTACTTGGCCCGAATATGGGCGCGCTGATCGAGTACCGCATGGACATGTCCGATGCTGAAGTCTTTGTAGACAAAGACGGCAAGCTGCAGGACTCGCAAGCCACAATTGCTGCTGAGATGACGTTCTCGTTTTAACTGCATAGCGCTTTCGCAGTCTGCGATGTTTGGGAATCTTCTTATCGCAGTAGCAATAAGCCCTTAGAAAGTTTTCTAAGGGCTTATTCATTCTTTAACGGTAAAGGATTCAATTCTTATCCGTCAGTATTTCAGAATAAATCGATTTAATCTGACAAAATCAGTAATATATGAAAATCAATTACTTGACAAATAAAATATTCTGTGATATATTCTTTTCACGAACCCAATCATACCAAACTCAAAAAATACGCGCAAGCGCCAATTAATCCTTGATCAGATAGTCTGTTTGAATTCTCCGAGTCAGTGTACCTAAAGTCATACCATGGACATTGACCGATGGGTTGAACCGGAAACAGTTCTGCCTCCCCAATATTGAAAAGGAGATGCGATTCCCCCGCCCGATGCCTGCCTTTACAAGCCGCTATCGTGGTTTGTTCTTCGTATTTCCCAATCCAATCCCCACTCGTACCGCAGGATTCAAACTTGCCTTGCCATTGCATTAATCTGCGAAGATACTTGTGCTTTTTGTTTTCCATCCTTCGGATGAATTATTTCGTGGCATCATTAGTGAAAACATGATGCCATTGATAGATATTGAGCTGTGATTTCAATAACTAAAATGCTGTCGGCAATAATCTACAGGTTATTCTGACCTCGGAGGACCAATGCCCGCACCCCCTGCAAAGACGGATCCTCGTGCCATCCGGCGTGAAGTCGATCTGTGGACGGCTTTCTGGGATCAAGTGAACTATATCCCGGATGGTCACAAACTCAAAGGCTGCATTCAGTGCGGCACCTGCACTGGAAGCTGTCCGGTGTCCTATGCGATGGACATCACCCCGCGCGAGGTGGTCGCCCTGTTCCGGGCCGGTCACCTTGAAGAGATTCTGAATAGCCGCACCATTTGGCTGTGCGCTTCGTGCTATTCGTGTACGGTTCGCTGTCCCTCGGGAATCCGGGTCACGGATACGCTGTATGCGCTTAAGCGGCTGGCGATTGAAAAAAATATCTATCCTAAAAATTTCCCGGTATACGCCTTGTCGAAGCTGTTCATTGAGAACATCTACAAGTACGGCCGGAATTTCGAGACTGGATTGGGAGCGCGTTACCTTTTAAAAACTTCACCGGGTGGTCTTTTCAAGAGTGCCGGTTTCGGTATGAAGATGTTCAGCAAAGGCCGTTTGCCGGTCAAGCCGGAAAGGATTAAGCGGATCCATGAAGTGCGGGCGATTATCGACAAAGCCAAGCAGTTAGGGGGCGCATAATGGAATTTGCCTATTACACCGGCTGCAGCCTCGACAGCACCGCCAAACCCTACGATCAGTCCTGCCGCGAGGTCTTTAAGGTTCTTGATATCGGCTTAAAAGATATCGATGATTGGAATTGCTGCGGCGCAACCATGTATATGTCGGTTGACAATCTGGTTGCCTACTCGGTCAGCGCGCGCAATCTGGCGATCGCCAAGCAGAGCGGTTGCAAGGAAATCTGCGCGCCGTGCAGCAGCTGCTACACGATTCTTCAGAAGACAAACAAGTATGTCGAGTGGGATCCTTATGCCCGTTCGATGATTAATGAGGCATTGTCCGCGGCGAATCTATCTTATCCCGAGACAATCAAGGTTCGGCATCCGCTGGATATCCTGGTCAATGATATTGGTATCGAAGAAATAGTACGGAAGTCGCCCTATCGCCTGGACGGTATCAAGGTTGCTCCCTACTATGGCTGCCAGATCGTGCGTCCGGAACCGATGTTTGATGACATGGACAATCCCACGACAATGGATCGTCTGCTTACTGCTTTGGGCGCTGAGGTTGTCGATTATCCGGCGAAGGTTCGATGCTGCGGCGGTATGTTGATGACAACCTATACCGATGTCGCGTTGAACCTGAACAACGACATTATTTCGTCGGCGGTGGAAGCCGGCGCCGAAGTTATCGCGACGCTGTGCCCGCTGTGCCAAATGAACGTTGAATCCTACCAATCTCAGATAAATTCCAAGTACGGAACGAATCACAACATGCCAACCGCTTTCTTCACTCAGCTTGTCGGTCTGGCGCTCGGCATCAATCCCAAACTCTTGGGATTGGACACCATGCTGATTCCGGTTCCGTCGCGGCGCGTGAAGGCTAACGGGGAAGGAGTGACGGTATGAGCGGGTCCAATACCAATGGCGGAGTTCCCTGCCGGGTAGGCCTGTATATCTGTCATTGCGGAACGAACATCAGCAAGATGGTTGATGTCGTGAAGCTGGCGGAGATACTGAAAGAGTTCCCGAATGTCGTGGTTTCCAAGCACTATCGTTTCATGTGTTCGGAGCCGGGTCAGGATATCATTATCAAGGATATCAAGGAAAACAAGCTTGACCGCGTGGTCGTTGCGGCCTGTAGCCCCCTGATGCATGAACCGACTTTCCGCAAAGCCTGCGAACGCGCTGGATTGAATCGCTACTACTTTGAGATGGTGAATGTCCGTGAGCAGGTCAGTTGGGTTTCCACCGATTATGAACAGGCGACGAATAAAGCCCATGACTTGATCAAGGGCGCGCTGGCTCGTGTGGTCTATCAGAAGCCGCTGGAAATGCGCAAGGTCTCCATCAAGAAGAAGACCATGGTTATCGGGGGCGGTATCGCGGGGATCGAGGCTGCGTTACAGTTGGCGGATTCCGGTTTCGATGTTGTCATGGTGGAACGCGAAGACTCCATCGGCGGTCACATGGCCAATTTCGACAAGACCTTCCCGACGCTTGATTGTGCGGCTTGCATTCTAACGCCGAAGATGGTTTCCGTTGGGCAACATCCACGCATCAAGCTGATGACTTGGGCGGAAGTGGAGAGTGTCGAAGGTTATGTCGGCAACTTCAATGTGAAAGTCCGCAAGAAAGCCCGCTATGTCGATACCGAGGTTTGTAATGGCTGCGGCGCCTGCTATGAGGCATGTCCGAGCCGTCCCTATCCGAAATATCGCAAGCTGATCGGAGGACGAGAAGTCCTCAATACCGGTGAAGTGCTGGCGAATCCGAAAGCAACCGCAACCGATCAATAGCCCGCTTTGCGGTTCAGGAGAAAAAAATGTCGAAAAAGATTACGATAAAAATTGACGGAAAGCCGGTCGAAGTCGAAGCGGGATCCTATCTGCTTGCGGCAATCGAATCACTGGGAATCGAAGTCCCGGCTGCCTGCCGTTACCCCTTCCTTCCGCCGCGACCGGTTTGCAAGCTCTGTTCCGTCGAAGTTTCCCTGTCTGGCGGCGAAGCGAAGATCGTCGAGTCGTGCAGTTACGAATGCGTCGAGGGCATGGACGTCCGCACGAATACTCCGGCTGTATTGGAAGCGCGCAAAAAGGCGCTGGCTAACATGGTTAATCGCTGTGCCGAGAACAACCTGCTGAAGGATATCGCAGGTCAAATGGGCATAGCTGACGAGATTAAGTTCGGTAAAGAGCTTTGCACCTGCATTTACTGCAAGCTCTGTATTCGTGTCTGCGATGAGCTGGTTGGCGCGAACGCCCTGTCTTTCAAGAAGGGCAAAGTGAAAGAGGAGGAAGGCGAATCCACGCCCATCGTGCTGGATGAGAGCAAGTGCATTCTATGCGGTGCCTGCGCGGAAGTCTGCCCGACGAATCACCTGCGGATTGAAGAAGAGCATGATCGCAAGCTCGTGCATCATGATATGGAATTGGGCCCCAATTCAGCGATTTCGCTTTCCTTCCGCCAAGCAGTGCCGAATGTGCCGCGGATCCACGCCGAAGACTGCATTCATTTCAGACTGGGCGGCTGCAGGGTCTGTTCGGAAGTCTGTCCGAAAGACTGCATCCACTACGACGATCAGGACGTCATCGAGGAATTCGAAGTCGGCACGATTATCACCGCGACGGGATTCCAGGATTTCGATCCGACTCCGATGAAGCAGTACGGCTACGGCAAATTGCCGAACGTCATCTCCGCGCTTGAATTCGAGAAAATGAATAACGCTGCCAGTCCCACCAACGGAAGAATCGTGCTGGAAGACGGCACGGAACCGCGCGCGATCGCAATTCTGCATTGTATCGGAAGTCGTGATGAAAACTATCATCCTTACTGCAGCCGCGTTTGCTGCATGTATGCCGCGAAATTCGCGCACCTCGTCAAGGAAAAGACGACCGCGGAAGTCTATCAGTGCTACATCGATATGCGCTGCTTCGGCAAGGGCTACGAGGAATTCTATAAGCGGATTCTGGATGAAGGCGTTACCGTTATTCGCGGTAAGGCTGCTGAAGTGATTCCGGCGCGCTATCATCGCGAAGAAGAAGGGAAGCTTCTGGTCTGCGTTGAAGACACGCTCATCAGCAAGTTCCGCGAAATTCCCGTAGATATGGTTGTCTTATGTACGGCGCTGGAGGCACATGACAATGCTTCCGAGTTTGGACGCAAACTGAATATCTCGACTGGCGCTGACGGCTGGTTTATTGAAGCGCACCCGAAACTGGGTCCGGTTTCAACGACAACGGATGGAGTTTTCTTAGCCGGTGTCTGTCAGAGCCCGAAGGATATTCCCGACACCGTCGCGCAAGCCGGCGCCGCCGCGGCGCAAGCGATGAAGCTGATGAATGTCGGCGAAGTGCAGATGGACGGAGCCTACGCGGAAATTCATCAGGAATTCTGCTCCGGCTGTAAGATCTGCAACGGATTGTGTCCTTATAATGCGATCACCTTTGAAGAGGACAAGAAAGTCAGCTATGTCAATCCCGCGCTCTGCAAAGCCTGCGGAACCTGCGTGGCGGCTTGTCCGAGCGGCGCTATCGAAGCCCGTCACTTCACGGATGAACAGATCTACGCGCAAATTGAAGGAATCCTGTCATGAGTTTTGAACCAAGAATTTTAGGCTTTCTCTGCAATTGGTGCAGCTATACCGGCGCGGATCTGGCGGGGACGGCTCGCATGAAGTACCCGCCCAACATGCGTGGTATCCGTGTCATGTGCAGCGGTCGCGTCGATCCCGGCTTCATTTTCGATGCCTTCCGCAATGGCGCCGACGGCGTACTGATTTGCGGCTGTCATCCCGGCGATTGCCACTATGCGGAAGGCAACTATAAATGCGCGCGCCGCATTCCGCTGACGCAAAGAATGCTGAAAGACCTGGGTATCGATCCCAAGCGGCTTCGCTTGGAATGGGTATCCGCGTCGGAAGGTCAGCGCTTTCAGGAAGTTGTTACGGAATTCACCGAGCAGTTGCGCGAGCTGGGACCGCTGAAACTGCATGATATTAATTTTGATCCAGCTCATCCCGATCCGGAATCTCTGGAAGGTGTTGAGCATGCATAAACCAAGTAGCATGCTGCGATAGGAAACAAGATGGCGAAACCAAAGCTGGCCGTTTACTGGGCGGCATCATGTGGTGGTTGCGATATCGCAATCCTTGATATTGAGAATAAAATACTCGATGTGGCCGACTTTTTCGACCTCGTCTTCTGGCCGTGCGCGGCGGACTTCAAGTACAAAGATGTGGAAGCGATGGAAGACAATTCCATCACGCTGACACTCTTTAACGGCGCGATCCGCAACGACGAGAACTATGAAATCGCGAAGCTGCTGAGAAAGAAATCAGTCGTGCTCTGCGCCTTCGGAAGTTGTGCGTCGGAAGGCTGTATTCCGGGCTTGGCGAACATGTTTGACAAGCAGGGGATCATCGACTATGCGTACAAGCAGTCCCCCTCTACCGTGAATCCGGACGGAATCACTCCTCAGACGAAAGTAAAAGTGCCCGAGGGGGAGATCACGATTCCGGCGATGTGGAACACGGTCTGGACGCTGCCGCAGACGGTGGATGTGGACTATATTGTTCCCGGCTGTCCGCCGCAGTCCAATCAGATTGCCGCGGTCGTGGAAGCGGTGATTGACATTCTTAAAAACGGTAAGGAACTGCCCCCGAAGGGAACAGTACTTGGCGCATCTGAGAAGACGTGTTGTGACGAGTGTCCCCGCGAACGAAACGTCAAGAAGATCAGAAAATTCGTGCGTCCTCAGGAAATCAAGATTGATTCTAAAATCTGCCTGATGGAACAAGGTCTGATCTGTTGCGGACCGGCGACAAGAGCAGGATGCGGCGCGAAATGTGTGACGGCTGGAATCCCCTGCCGCGGCTGTTACGGCTTACCGGCGCATGTCCGGGACGCCGGCGCAAAGATGATTTCCGCAGTCGCTTCCGTAATTGACGCAACCGATCCCGAAGAAATTCAGCGGATAGTTGATACGATCCCCGATCCCATGGGCACATTCTATCGCTTCAGCATGGCTGAATCGATGCTGCGGAGGAAACAAACGACATGAGAAGCATAATCATAGATCCGATTACCAGACTGGAAGGTCACGGAAAGATTCACCTCTTCGTGAACGACGATGGTTCGCTTGCGAACTGCTATTTCCAGATTCCCGAACTGCGCGGTTTCGAGAAGTTCTGTCAAAATCGTCCTGTGGAAGAACTACCCCGCATTACCACTCGTATCTGCGGTGTCTGCCCGGACGCTCACCATATGGCATCGGCCAAAGCTTGTGACGCGGTTTACGGTGTGAAGATTCCCTCCGCGGCGTATAAACTCCGTCACCTCATGTACAATGCTTTCTTTGCCGGTGATCATACGACACACTTCTATGCGTTAGCCGGTCCTGACTTTGTCTGCGGTCCCGATGCTCCTCCGGCAGAACGCAATATTCTGGGTGTGATCGCCAAGGTTGGCCTGGACGCGGGCAAGGCTGTAATTGCGCAACGCGCGCGCGGACAGCGTGTTATCGAAATCATCGGCGGCAAGAAGGTCCATCCGGTTACTTCGATTCCCGGCGGCCTGACCAAGCGCATCAGCAAGGAAGAGCAGCAGGAAATGATCAAAATCGGGGAAGAGATGGTCGAGTTCGCCAAGTTCACGATTCAGGTTGTTAATGACGTCGTGCTTGCGAACAAGGCCTATGTCGATCTGATTCTGTCCGATACCTATGCGCATGCGACCTACAATATGGGTCTTGTTGACGAGAACAATAAAGTGCATTTCTACGACGGCAAGGTAAGAGTCACCGGCCCCGACGGTTC
>JAHIZR010000495.1 GCA_018814465.1 bacterium
CGATCTGCCCGACCTTCGTACTTGGCCCGAATATGGGCGCGCTGATCGAGTACCGCATGGACATGTCCGATGCTGAAGTCTTTGTAGACAAAGACGGCAAGCTGCAGGACTCGCAAGCCACAATTGCTGCTGAGATGACGTATTCTTTTTAGATACAGTACTAGAGCGTATCTTAAAAATATTCATAGCAACTGTCTTTCTATTTGAGTGTTGCGGAGCCGTTCAGGCGGCTTGGGCGGCATAGAAGTCGCGCATCATGGCATTGAGCAGAACCAGTAGTTTGCGCATGCATGCGACGATGGCCGTTTTGAACGGTTTACCAGCGAGGCGCAGTCGTTCGTAGAACGCTTTCAGTTTCGGATTAAAGCGTACGGCGACGACGGTCGCCATGTACAAGGTGCGCCGCACATCGGCCCGGCCTCCCCAGCAGGAACGTTTACCTCGGTAGTGGCCGCTGTCGCAGTTGAATGGCGCCACGCCGGCAATCGCCGCGATTTGCTTGAGGTTGGCGCGCCCCAGTTCGGGAAGCAGTCCGCACATCGTGCGAGACAGGACAGGTCCGACACCTTTGACGCTTTCCAGCAGTTCGGTTTCGGCGATCAGCATCGGATGTTGATCGATAAAGTTATCCATCTGCTGTTCCAGCTTGGCGATCTCCTTTTCCAGCACTCGGATCATCGCGCGGATGGAAGCCGCGACCGGCTTCGGCGCGGTGCGCAGATGGTTTTCCTCTTGCGCTTTCATGTCCAGCAGCTGTCGCCGCCGCAGGACCAGTTCGCGTAGTACCTGCCGTTCCGGATCGGCAAGTTTGCGGGCTTCGGGTCTGATTTTCTGAGCATACTCAACGAGCACTTGCGCATCGATCTGATCTGTCTTCGCCAGTTTGCCTGTAGCGCGGGCAAAGTCGCGGACTAAGCGCGGATTGGCAACGCGATAAGGCAAGTCCGCCGCTTCCAGCGCATAAACCAGCGGTCTTTCCAAGCCACCTGTCGCTTCCAAAAGAATAAGGGCCGGTGTCAGGGATAAAAGTTCTTCAATGAACCGTTTCAGATACTTGCTGTCATTGCGCACACGATGCGGCTTGGTTCCAGTCGAGAAGGCAACGTCGAGCTGATCCTTGGCAACATCAATGCCGACAAAAAGCAATGGGGACTTTTCCATGTGAGTGGGATCCTTTCCAGTGTTTTCCCAGCCTTGCAAATACGGGCGTGCCATGCAGAGGACCTGCCAACTGTTCGGGAGCTAACCAGAATCGGACTCGGCGACCCAGCTATGATACGGTCGTAAAAGACCCAGGGGAAGACGGTCAACCGAATCCGCTTTTCCCTTCCCGCCCCATGGGGCGGGAAGGGAAAACCAAGATGTTCACACAAATATAACACTTCCCCACAATACAAGGGGAATCGGTACTTAGACTCGCCGAACCGGGTTTAAGCGCCGAACACCTTCCCTCTACTCGGTGTTGTAATAGGCGCGGTACCCTGCCGGAATCCTCTCTTGCTTGACTGGCCACTGCGGCAATTGTAAAACGAGCCGGTTCAAGAGCTTAAGTCAGTGTATTATTTTTGAGATGCGCTGTAGAGCGTATCTCAAAAACATTTGACAGTTAAGTTGACATCTTGTATCTTGCTGACCTCTCTTTTTACAGGAGGTTATCGAGATGGATTTAGCCGAAGAATAGTGGGCACTGATTGCCCCGTTACTGATTGAAAAGCCTCGGGATAGGCGGCGCAAAGTGGATCGACGTGGGCGACCCCGCGTTCCGGCACGAGACATTTGGAACGGCATTCTTTGGGTCTTACGGACGGGTGCCCTTGGCACGATCTGCCGGATCGCTATCCGCCCTACCAAACTTGTCATCGCCGCTTTCAGGAGTATTGCCGCAGTGGTGTCTATGCGCGGGTGCTGCGAACGCTGGCAAAGGATCTGCGAGACCGTGGCGGTCTCGATCTGTCCGAGTCCTTCATCGACGGTACGTTTGCTCCGGCGAAAAAAGGGGGCGGCATGTGGGACCCACCCGTCGGGGCAAAGGCACGAAGATCATGGCAATTGCAGACGGCGCTGGTCTTCCTCTCGCCCTCTGCACAGCGAGTGCTTCGCCAAATGAAATAACGCTGGTTGATCAAACCATCGACGCCCGCTTTATTGATGACGTGCCGTGTCGCTTGATCGGCGACAAAGCCTATGACAGCGATCCACTCGACCAGCGCTTGCTGGACAAGGACGGCATTGAAATGATCTCGCCTAATCGTGAGGGACGGAAGCGGATTACGCAGGATGGGCGCCCCTTAAGACGCTACAAGCGACGCTGGAAAGTCGAACGGCTCTTCGCCTGGATTACCCAGTTCCGCAGAACCGTCGTCCGACAGGAAGCCAAAATCGAAAACTTCCTCGGCTTCCTACACCTCGCCTGCATCAAAATACTACTACGATATTTTTAAGATACGCTCTAGTGCGTCTGCAAAATATTTGGAATCTCCGCTTCGCAGCTAATAGAAAGGCCCTCGGTTCTGATCCCGAGGGTCTGCTCCATTATTGGATTTTCTTCTATAGTACAAACAGAGGATAGCCCTGCAAGATTAACTTACAGGGCTTTCTCTTGGTGCACCCACAGGGACTTGAACCCCGAACCAATTGATTAAGAGTCAACTGTCTATCTTTGTTAATAGTAGACTTACGAAGTGTCAGGGACAGTTTTGGGACAGTTCCACAGGTAGCGGTTCAGATTTCGTGCAATTGATCAGCGAACAACAAGACAGCCAACAAGGATGCGTCACTGCGACGACGACCAGCGTGTGACCCAGAAAGTGATTCTCAAGGTGCGTAACTACCATAATTCAAGTTGCTATTACAGTCCAGCGAAAGGAAAGCTCTCCGTGGGGTATTATTTGGAAATTATATGAACGAGGACTTATGCCGCTAACAAGAGAAATAATGTTTACAAACTACACTGATTTCGTCACTTAAACACTACCAGCAATTCTGCAGCATGTTATATTACACGAAATAACAAAAATCACCATCAACTTATTTTGGCTAATCTGCGCCAATATTGGGATTGAAAATCAACCTTAAGAAAAATAAGAAAGTACTCTGATACTATTGACAATCAGGTGGGTGCTGAGTATTATATGATAAGGTCAGGGTTCCAAGGCACGGCACCAAACAAGGAGTCTTAAGATGAAGCGAAGTCTTTTCTATCCGAGCAAGATGATAGGGAGGGGTTCGCTTTTTTGTGTTAGGAAAGCGTTTAGGTTATCGGAGATAATTATGAATGTATCTTGCTCTAAATCATTGGCTTGGCTGGCGGTATTTGCCACGGTTGCAATGATATCAACGGGCTTCGCACAGCCCATGCCAGAGATGATCTGGAGTCGCAGTGGGCTGTATAATAATTCAAGATATGGTTCCGATATTTCGAGCCTTGGTGATCAGAACGATGATGGTTTTCAAGACTGGGCGGTATCTGCTTCTGCTGTGTGGAATAACTACCCTGATCAGAGCTACATTGAGCTATTCCATGGTGGTGATCCACCCAATAATACTCCCTATTTCAGTATCGTTCCGAGTGATTCGGTATATCTTGTAGTAGGAGTGCGTGGGGTAGGCGATCTGAACGAAGATGGGTTTATCGACTGGATGGTTATTCTCTGGCCAGAGCTACAGGGTCCGAGCTTGCATGCGTACTTTTATTGGGGAGGACCGTCAAACGATTTGTTACCCGATTTTGATCATCCTGTCGGTTATCAGGATCGTTACGACGGAATGGGTGATTTTAATGGGGATGGATTTGATGATCTATTTCTGTCTAGCACCGAAAGCGGTATCGGCCAGGTGGTTTTTGGAGGCGATCCATTGGATCTTGAACCGGATTGGACAATTCATGACAATCCGCCAGGATCATATTCCTCTTTGCCAATCGCTTTTGGAGATCTGAATGGTGATGGGTACACTGACATTCTTAGCTACTATGATGATGAAGGTCAAATGGTATGGTTCGGATCTTCGGATCCAGATACAATTCCGCAGATTATTGGCGATATCGAGTCATTCGGCACCTATCATATTGTCAAAGACCTGAACGGGGACGGACGGGATGAGTTACTTGTTACTTCCGTTGGTCACATTGATGTTTATTTCGGGGGTGAAACCCTGTCATCACTGCCGGACTATTCACTGAATATGCCGATGGGAAGTTGGGGCGATCCGATTGTATCCATCGGCGATTTTAACAACGATGGCTATAATGACATGGTTGCCGTTTCAACTGATCACCCATTCGGTAGTGGAATGTTCGCTATGTTTTTAGGGCATCGCTGGATTCCTCTCGATCCAGCATTTTATGTATTAGGTCGCGGCTGGGAATATCTGGTTGGTATACAGGAAGCCTGCGCGCTCGGCGATGTCAACGGAGACGGCATTGACGATTTCGGCATTGGAGCGACAAATGGAGATCTGGATGGTATGCCGGGTAGAGCGATTATCATTGCGGGTAACACAGACTATGTTGTCGGCGCAGCCACCCTTCCACCGATCCTCCCCGAATCAATGGAGCTTTCTGTCTACCCCAATCCTTTCAACAGTGAAACCACGATTGAGTTTTCCCTGCCACCATTCGTAACAGACATCACACTCCGCATTTACGACGTCACCGGCAGGACTGTAGAACAACTTAAACTCAACGCTTCGTCGAATGTCGTTCGTTATCACTTTAGAGGCAATAGTCTCCCGACAGGAATTTACTTCGTTTCGGCAATGGCTGGAACCTCCCATGCAACAACCAAAATGATGATTGTTCGCTAACCAAATTTAACTGGGAATCTACTATGAAAAAGAGAGGGTCTAATCCACTGATTTGGACAGTACTCGCGCTGTCCTTCTTTTTGTCACTCCCTTCCAGAGCATTTGACGTATCCGCCTACAAAGATGCGGTTTCCACCGTACGTGGTTCCAATGATGGCGCCTACGGTTGTTGGGATAAGGACCAAGCCATCGCGAACCTGCCAAACAAGTATGAAGTTTTGCAATGGTGGGAAGAGATGGGAATTACCAATCTTTGTGTTGTTTATAATCCTGATGATTTTGCGAATCATCTTTCCGGCCGCACGCTACAAGTTATGAACTGGCGTTATACGGAACAAGGCTTCAAGTACGTCGATGGACAACGGCGGACACTTGACTTTAATACGAATTACTTTCATAATTCGAGTCAATATGGGGAGGGGGCTACATTAGTACCTGCGACTGTGATTCAGGACCAATCTCAGAAAGATGTTCTTGCTATCGGCGATCCAACTCAAACCACCGCCGCCCGCTTTATTGATGACGTGCCGTGTCGCTTGATCGGCGACAAAGCCTATGACAGCGATCCACTCGACCAGCGCTTGCTGGACAA
>JAHIZR010000496.1 GCA_018814465.1 bacterium
AAGATGGGCTTTTATCGCAATCTCACCACAGCCGAGATTGTTCTGCAGGTGCTTGAAATTGAATGGCAGACCGGCAAATCCCTCAGCAACATCGTATTCATGGGAATGGGCGAACCGCTGCACAATTATGATAATGTCGTCGAGGCAACCCGGCTGTTAGCGGATGCCGAGGGAATCGGGATATCCGCTCGACGCCTGACGGTTTCCACGGTCGGACTTGTACCACAGATAGAACGCTGGCGGGAGGAGAATCCTCCGGCAAAGTTAGCGATCTCACTGCATGCCCCGACCAATGCGCAGAGAATTCAGTTGATGCCGGTGAATAAGGCGTATCCTCTGGAGACGCTTTTCAAGTCACTACGCAGACTTGCTCATGTGTGCAATTTCCCCGTCACATTCGAATATATCATGATCGCGGATTTCAATGACCGGAAAGAAGACGCGATTCAACTTGGAAGACTCTTTCAAAACATTCCAGCGAAGATGAATCTAATCCGGCTGCATCCAACGGGCAGCGGTCTGCAGCCCAGCAGTGATGAAGCGATCGACAGATTTATGGGCTATTTAGTCGCGGAAGGGATTCGCTGCACACTGCGGCAGAGCCGGGGAATTTCAACGGATGCGGCTTGCGGAATGCTGTTCTCGAAAGAGCCATTTCGTCCCTCAAAGGCTCGAGCATGGGAAAGATTGAAAGAATAACTCGAGCGTTTGTTGAGTGAGGTTCCGGCCGGGTTGCGCGCTGCCGCATTCTCGTGAGAAAAGACTCTCTGCGCTTAGCCCGGCTCGGCGGATTATGTTCAGGCGGGGAACCGCAAAGCCTTAACCCCGCTCGGCGGATAGGATCAGCAACTCTCTTGGCGGACGAGATTCTGGACGCCCCGCGATCATAAACTTGAGAGCGTAACAATATCATCCAAGGGCGGGTGTCCAGAATGACAGTATGAGGACGCTCGCCTGCTTTTTCATCATGCAGATCAGGAATTCCCGAGCAGCTTGTGCGTGATCGAATAGGGGGACTCGGTGGAATGCAGGGCTTCTTCCATGAGTTTGGAGCGCTCTTCGGTCCAGAATGATTCAAGCACGCGGCGGTCGACAATGCGGCGGATGCGTTTACGGATACGCTCTTTGCGGCGTTCTTCAAAGGTGCCGCTTTTTTTCAGGAACTCGATATGACGATGGATCTGTTTGTGCAGATCCTCAATTCCTTCCTCTTTGGTGGCAATCGTCTGAATCACAGGCGGCTGCCATCCTTTCCAATGCTTCAGATGCATCGCGCCTTCGAGATCAGCCACAAAGCGGTCGGCGCCCTGCCGGTCGGCTTTGTTGACGACGAAGACGTCCCCCACTTCCATTAAGCCCGCTTTCATTCCCTGAATCGCGTCGCCCGATTCCGGCACCAAGATGACGTTGACGGTATCGGCATATTGGACGATCTCCAATTCCGATTGACCAACGCCGACGGTTTCGAAGAGGACATAATCGAAGCCGCAGGCATCGAAGAGGTCAGCCATATCGCCCGCGGCACGGGACAGGCCGCCGAGATCGCCGCGTGTCGCCAAAGAGCGGACGAAGACGCCTTCATCGGTACCGATGGCGTTCATGCGGATGCGGTCCCCCAGCAAGGCTCCCCCGGAGAAAGGGCTGGACGGGTCAACCGCGATCACGGCGACACGTTTGTCGAGCAAGCGCAGGAATTTGACAAAGGCTGTAACGAGCGAGCTTTTCCCCGCTCCGGGAGGACCGGTGAACCCGATTCGCAGGGCACCGCCGAGCCTGTCCGCGAGCGCCGTCAAGGCAAATTCGGCTTCATCTCCTCCCGTTTCAACTTTGGTCAATCCTCTGGCCAAAGCGATTCTCGATCCGGTCAGCAGGTCATCGATGAAGCTCATGACTCTCCCCCCCCGGCAGGCGGATTTGTCATTTCATTTTGCGCAGAGACAAACTTCTCAACAAAGGCTCTGACTTCAGGGATCAAGAAGACCTGTTCGTAGTCGTTTTCGGCGAGTGTGCGGGCGAGGATTTCCGCGCGTTCTTCGTCGCCAAGGCGGCGATTCATGATCACGAGCTTTTCGTCATCGTGGACACAGCTTCCGCCGCGGAATCGTCCCTGTTCAATCCGGACGCGATAGCCCAGCTTGGCGACGGCTTCCTGCAAGTGTTCAACGAGTTTGGATGCTTTCAAGCCAATGCTCACAAGTACTTCAGTTGGTTTTTCTTTTCGAGTGCGACGACAATATCGCGGACACGCTGCGCCTCGGCCAAGGGGCAAATCAGGATCACATCATCCGTTTCCACGACAGCGAGTTTAGATAATCCGAGCACGGCGATCATTTTATCTTTGGCGAGAATGAGATTATCGGAGGCATCAACGGTAATCGCTTCGCCTTCGAGCGCGTTGCCTTGGGCATCATGATCGCGGACTCGCCAGACCTCATCCCAACTTCCGACATCGCTCCAGCCGAAATTGCCTTTGATAATGATCACATCCTGCGCATTTTCCATCACGCCGTAGTCGATTGAGATGCCTTTGTTCGAATGGAAGACGCGCTGGGCGACTTCTTTTTCCTTATCGGTATCGAGGGCGACGCGAATATTCTGGAGTCCGGAATACCAGTCGGGGAGATTATCATGAATATGCCGCATGATGGAATCGGCGCGCCAGATGAACATACCGCTGTTCCAGAAGAATTCGCCGCTTTCGAGGAAGAGTTTCGCAGT
>JAHIZR010000497.1 GCA_018814465.1 bacterium
CGCTGATTTCAGCATGCTGCACCCTGAAATCGAACTCTCAACGGATCACATTGAAGTTGATCTGCCGGGCGATCCTTTCGAAGCATCCTTCTCAATTGATAATGACGGCAACGGTCCTTTGGATTATCAGATATCCGTCGCTTACAGCCTCGAAGGAACGGAAACCGCGGACTGGCAAACCATCACCGAGTATGATCTCTTCCAGCCCACCGATCACATTCAGATTCATGGCTGCGAACTGCTGAATGATGTTTGGTACGCTTCAGCTACGCGCAATACCATCAGTGGTCAGAATCACATCTTTAAATTCAACCGTGATGGTGATTACATCGGAACCTTCGATCAGCCTTGGACAGCCTCGGATTTTGGATTTCAGGATTTGGCGACTGATGGCATCTATGTCTATGGTTCAGGTGGTCCTGATATCGTCGGTTTCGATGCGGAAGGCGTTGTGCGCCGGACGATCACTGGCGCAACCCATGTGAGTCCGAAAAGTTCGATTGCCTACGATCCTGCCGCGGATCATTTTTGGATAGCCGATTTCAGCGAAGACATCTACGAGTTGGACAGGAACGGCACTATCTTGCATCAATTTCAAGCTCCCGATTACATTCGCGGATTATCTTGGTTCCCCGATGATCCATACGGCTACAAGCTTTATATCACTCATCTCGAAACAGCCACGAGCGGTGCGCAAGTTTCCCGCATGCATCCGGTAACAGGAGATTTCGACTTCGTTCGCTCGCTGGAAACTGAAGCCGGCGAACGGGCCGCCGGCAGTACGATCACCGGCGACTGGAACAGCGCTTTGTATGTCTATGCCGGTGTGATGCGTACGACAACCGGAGCCTATCTTGACATTCGCCAACTGGATTTCCGTGACGACTGGTTCAGTATTTCGCCGATGATGGCCTCCGTCAATCCGAGCAGCAGCCGCGACGTCACAATCTTCTTCGAGAACAATGTGGATCGCCTGCGTGACGGTTCCTACGATCTGAACATCTACCTGCATAACAATTCGCTTCAGTCTTCCGTGCTGTTGCCGGTTCACCTGTCCACGACTCTGGATATTCCCGAAGCTCCGGTAACAGAGCCGCTTGAATACGCATTAGCGCAGAACTACCCCAATCCCTTCAATAGTTCGACATCCTTTGACTTTGAACTGAAGCAGCCCGGACTGACTAAACTGACCATCTACAATCTGCTCGGTCAGGAAGTCGCTCTCGTAATGAATGATTTCAAAAGTGCGGGTCGTCATCATGTGACTTTCGATATGGATAACGCCGCCAGCGGAGTTTATCTCTATCGCTTGGAAAGCGGCGACTTCAATCAGACCAGAAAAATGATCCTCCTGAAGTAAGATTTATCACGTAAATTATACTTGGCAACACGCTCCCGCGTGTTGCCTTCCGAACAACAAGAAAGCGCGAGCCATACACTGACTCGCGCTTCTTCTTCATTAATTAAGAACCTTTTACTTGTTCCCCAGAACTGTCATTCTGGACACCCACTGTAGTCTGCGGAAGTGGGGCGTCCAGAATCTCATCTTTTCGTCATTATCAACACGCCTTCTAATTCCGCCCTCTCAATATCAGTAATCTTACCAACTGCAGCAAGGCCATCGCCGCCGCCGCAACATAAGTCCATGCCGCCGCATCCAGCACTTTTTTTGCACCGGCTACTTCATCGGGAGCCAGCAGTGAACCGTTTCCCAAAATCTTTATTGCTCTTGCCGAAGCATCGAACTCTACGGGTAAAGTAACCAGATGAAACAGCACCGCGCCGACAAAGAAAATGATTCCAATGTCCATCAGCCAACTGAATGCCGGGAAAATCAGTCCGACAAAGAACAACGGAAACGCCGCCGATGAACCAATATTCGCCACCGGTACCAGCGTCGCGCGAATCGTCATCGGCGAATAGCCCGCTTGATGCTGGAGCGCGTGTCCCGTTTCGTGCGCCGCCACTGCTAATGCGGCTAAGCTGTTTGATCCATAGATGCCTTCCGACAGCCGAATCTTGCGCTGTTTCGGATGATAGTGATCCGTCAACTGCCCCGCGATTGGTTCGACTTCAATATCGTTCAATCCGTTGCTGTCCAGAATCCGGCGCGCCACATCTCGCCCGGTCAAGTGTAAACGGGCTGGCACTTGACTGTAGCGAGCATAAGTACCCTTGACCTTTGACTGCGCCCACATCGCAAAAGCAAAAGCAGGCAGTATCAGAATAAATGTCCAGTCAAAAAAGAATGGAAACATCAATAAACTCCATGACTATAAATCGAAAAACTCCGGCAGATCGCGTGCTCCGCGCAAAAAAGCGGCGGCATCCATTTCCTTCTTGCCCGCCGGCTTCACCCGTATTAACCTCAAATCCCCGTTTCCTGTTCCCACAGACAGAGTTTCCTTCGATCCGTTTAACTGTCGCGGCTTCAGTGTCTTTGTGTCTATAATTAATGATTTTAGAATCTTGAAGGCTACCCCGGATAATCTTGTCGCAGCCCCCGGAGTCGGACTGAATGCGCGAATCTGATGATGGATTTCCTCCGCGCTCTTGGACCAGTCAATCAAGTAGTCGTTCGGCTCAAGCTTCCGCGCCGAAGTCGCAAGTGATTCATCCTGCTCGATTGGTCGAATGACTTCACCGCGTTCCAGCCTGTCCAGTACATCCACAATCAGTTCCGCTCCCCGTTTCGCGAATCGGTCATGCAAATCTCCGTAACAATCCTCATCATTCACTGCCGCGCGTTCCTGCATCAATATTCCGCCCCCGTCGATCTGCTCGGTGAGTTGGATAATCGTGATGCCTGTTTCCGTTTCACCTCGCAGCAGCGTCCATTGAATCGGCGCCGGACCGCGTCCTTTCGGAAGCAGGGAAGGATGGATATTCAGTGACCCGAAACGGGGAATGGAGAACAATTCGCGCGGTAGAATCCGAAACGCCACCACCACAAAGACATCCGGCTGCAGGCTGCGCATCTCCTTAAGGAATTCCGCATCCTTGAGTGAACGTGGTTGGAACACTCGCAAACCGAATTCCTGCGCGGTTGCCTTTACCGGGAGGGAAGCCAGTTTGCGTCCGCGTCCCCTTGGTTTGTCCGGACTGCATACGACTCCTGCAATCTCGTGCGTGCTTTCCTGTATCGCCTGCAGTGCAGGCACGGAAAAATCCGGATTGCCCATGAAAACAACGCGCATAAAAAAGATCTCTGATTTAGGCTTGTTTGCTGTTCTCGCGGGCAAGCTCCTTCAGCTTGCCGTTATGCCGCAGGCGGCGAACGGGAGACAAATGATCGACGAACAGAATGCCGTTGGTATGATCAATCTCATGCTGTAAAACGCGCGCCAATAATCCATCCGCCTCGATCGTCTGCTCTTTGCCGTCCAGATCCTGATAGCGCATTTTGATGAATTCCGGTCTTGATACTGTCTCCCGTACATCCGGAATCGAAAGACAGCCTTCCTCGAAATCCCACATTCCCGAAGATTCGATAATCTCCGGATTCGCCACAGCGAGTGTATAGAGTTCATCCGAGTCCTCCTGCGGAATACCGATTACCAGAAAACGAATCGGACGGTCTACTTGCGGTGCCGCCAGACCGACGCCTTCATTTTCGATCATGGTCGCCAGCATTTCCTTGGCAAACTGCTTCAGCGGCTTACCGAATTCCGTTACGTCGCCGCAGCGCACTCGCAGTGTCGAATGTCCATAGGTGATAATCTCATGCAGCTTGACATCTGCTTCCGTTGGCTTTCCGGACGGCTCGTGTTCTCGCAAAATGTTAGTCGCCATAATGCTGCCTTTTAGTTAGGAGGTCGGGGTCATCGGCTGGTTCTCGACCCTTGCAATCGCGCCGCGGTCGATCTTTATCTTAATGTCGCCTGTGATTTTCAGCCAAAGTGTCTGACCCTTCTCGTCAACTCCGGCCACGGTTCCATAGATCCCGCCGCTGGTGACGACCTCGTCACCGCTCTTCAAGGCGGAAACCATTGCCTGATGTTCCTTCTGACGCTTCCTCTGCGGGCGGATCATCAAAAAATACATCACAACCACGATCAAAACAAGCGGCATCATTCCTAACCAGCTCGATTGCTGGCCTTGTGCCTGAGCTAACGTCATCGGAATCGAAGTAAAAAGTGTGGATAGGCTGAGCATTTATCCTCCAGTATCGGCTTGTAGTTCTGTTAGTCTTGTTATAGTTGATTTCGACCATTCGGAATAATCGCCGGCGCTGATATGCGCGCGAATTTCCTTCATGAGTCGTTGATAGAAATATACGTTATGCAGGGAAACGAGTCGCAATCCCAGAATCTCATCTGAAACAAGCAAATGTCTTAAATAAGCCCGGTCAAAATGACGGCAGGTATAACAGCCGCAATCCTCGTCTATCGGAAAGAAGTTTTCCTTTTCGCGCGCCGCCCGCACCACGATGCGCCCATCCCAGGTGAAAGCCCAGCCGTTGCGGCCGTTTCGTGTCGGCAGGACACAATCGAAAAAATCCACGCCGCAAGCGACGGAGTAGATTAAGTCCTCTGGATATCCGACTCCCATCAAGTAGCGCGGTTTTTCTTCCGGCAGCAAGCCTGCGGACAGCTCGACCATCTCTCGAAAAACGGTCTTTGGTTCGCCGACCGCCAGTCCGCCGATGGCATATCCCGGGAAATTCAGATCCACCAAGGACGCCGCGGATTCCTTGCGCAGCTCCTCATAGACCGATCCCTGCATGATCGCCCACAGATTTTGCCGGTGGCCATAGTATTCAGGTAGTTCATCTAAGAATATCTGCGCCGTCTCCGCCCATCGTGTCGTCATCTTGTTCCAGTCTCGCGCCTGCTGCTCGGCGCAAGGGTAGGGGGGGCACAGATCCAGCACCATCATCATATCGCTCCCGATAGCCCGCTGAATCTCCACGACTTTCATCGGTGAAAAGAAATGATAGCTCCCGTCCAGATGTGACTGAAACTTCACTCCGTCGTCCTGCACCTTGCGGATTTCCGCCAGCGAGAAAACCTGATAGCCCCCGGAGTCGGTCAAAATCGGCCGCGACCAGTTCATGAATTTGTGCAGTCCTCCCGCTTTCTGCAAAATATCCAATCCCGGTCTCAAATACAAATGATAGCTGTTTGCCAGAATAGCCTGCACGGAAGCGTCAACTAACTCATGAGGAGACAATGTCTTAACAGTTCCCACGGTTCCTACAGGGAAGAAGCATGGCGTCTCAATTGTACCATGATCCGTTTCCAGAGTTCCCCGCCGCGCGCGGCTACCCGACTTATCCTGATCGACAATCTTGAATAGATGCGCTCGCTGGCGTGCAGCTTCCATATAATCAAATTCTGTTAAAAGTAATTATTGAAAGTGCAGAATATAATAAACTGGTATTCTGGACACTCACTGTAGTCGTCACGAAGTGAGGCGTCCGGAATCTCGACCTGCGAGCGATTCTGCCGAGTCGGGTAAACAGCGGGCAAGTTCAACATAGTAATAAAACCGCGAAATACACGCAATCCGGCCGGTCTCCTTTGACTATGCATCGCTTCGCTTCGGTTCCGGATGCGTCGCGATGTGCATGGTTGGATAGAGTGCATGCACGGAGCGCTCGATTTCATCAAGGATATCATGCACTCTGACCAGATCGAGCTTGGCGTCCATCTCGACGTGCATCTCCATGAACATCTGCGATCCGGCGCAGCGGATTCGAATCGCATGAATCCCGATTACACCGTCAACGCTCGATACGGTCTCTTCAACCTTTTCCGTGACTCCGGCAGGCGCGCGGTCCGTAAGCGAGGAAACCACGTCCTTACTCAGATTATATGCGAGCATAAGGATGATACCCGCCACGAACAGCGCGGCAAAAATGTCGGCTTTCGGATAGCCCATCGTGGTTGCCACCAATCCGATGATGACGGCAATCGAATCAAGAAAGTCGGTCATGAAGTGCAGCGAGCTTGCTTCGAGTGCTTCACTGCCTGTCTGCTTCGCCGCCTTCTTCATCGAAAACGCTCGCCACCCTTCGATGCACAATGATCCGCACATGACTGCGATTGCCGGCCAGCCGATGCGCAAATCGACGGTCTCTGCCATGAATCGGATGACGGCGTTATAGAGAATCAGTGAGGCGAATCCGAGCAGCAGGAAAATCTCAAACAGAGCCGCCACACTTTCAATCTTCGCGTGACCATACTGATGATCGAGATCCGGCGGTTTCGATGCATGACGAATGGCAATAAAGGCCACCAACACTGCGATTCCGTCAACTGCCGAATGCCCCGATTCCGCATACATCGCCAACGAATTAGTGAGATACGCTGTAATGAACTTAACAATCGCAATAACTACCGCCGCGATGACAGAGATCATCGCGATGCGCATCCGTTTCCGATAGTTCTCTGAAGACACAAAGCCCTTGGTTGTCATTCGGACTGCCTCAGCGCGATCAGCATGCGCTCAACACCATTCAAATCCTGTTCGACGGATGCTTTCATTCCATGCTCAACCATCAGCGTTGAAACTGCTTCCGCTTGACCACTGCCCAGCTCAAGTGCGGCAAAACCATTATCAATCAGCAGGGTAGGCAATATCCGCGCAATCCTTCGATAGAACTTCAGCCCGTTCTCGCCGCCAATCAAAGCCTCTGGATTCTCGAAATGCCTGATTTCCGGGGCCAAAGAATCGAATTCAGAGACTCGCACATAAGGCGGATTTGAGACAACGACATTATAAGGCGGCGAAAGGCGTTCAATGAAGTTCTCTTCGAGCATGTCACTCTGTATCGGATTCAGCCGCGCATCGACGCCGTTCAGTTTTGCATTTTTTTCGGTTGTTTCAATCGCCAATGGATCGATGTCAACCGCATCCACACTTGCGGTTGGAAGGGCGGATGCTAAAGCGATCCCCAGACACCCGGTGCCGCACCCCAAATCCAGTATTCTGATAGTCTCTTCATCCCCGAATCTTTCCTGCGATAATTTCACGACTTGAGCGGCTAACAACTCTGTTTCAGGACGGGGCACAAGTAATCCTCGCGGTGTCAACAGACGGCAGCCCAGAAACTCAACTTCGCCCAGGATTTGCTGCAAAGGCTCGCGATTTATCCTACGTTTAACCATCTCCCGAAAACGATTAATCTCATGTTGACGTAACGGACGATCATGCTGCAGATAGAGTTCGATCCTCGGCATCGCCAGCGCTTTCCCTAACAAAGCTTCCGCGTTCCGTCGCGGATATTCGATCTCTTTCTCGGCAAGAAAATCTGACGCTGTCGTCAACAGGTCGATTAATTTCCAGGACTCCTTGTTCAAGCCGTTGCCCCGATGCTGTTCTTCATCTTTTCGGCGCGATCCGCCAGCCGCAGCGCTTCGATGATTTCGTCTATTTCGCCTTCCATGATTCGGTCCAGCTTGTAGAGCGTCAGATTGATTCGATGATCGGTCACCCTGTTTTGCGAGTAATTATAGGTTCGGATTTTCTCTGATCGGTCGCCGGTTCCTACCTGACTGCGGCGTTCCGCGGCAACCTTTGCCGACTCCTCTTCGCGTTGCTTCGCCAACAGCCGTGAAGTTAGAACTTTCATTGCCTTCGCGCGATTCTTGATCTGCGAACGCTCATCCTGCATGGTCACCACTATCCCCGATGGAATATGGGTGATTCTCACCGCTGAATCCGTTGTATTAACGTGCTGCCCGCCGGCTCCCGAAGAACGGTATACCTGAATCTTCAGATCGTCCTGCTTAATATCAACATCGGTTTCTTCGGCTTCCGGCAGAACCGCTACGGATGCTGCGGAAGTATGCACACGCCCTTGCGATTCGGTTACCGGCACGCGCTGCACCCGGTGCACGCCGCTTTCCCATTTCAAGGTTCCAAAGACTTCATCACCATGAATCTCGACAATGACTTCCTTGATGCCTCCGCCTTCCGATTCATGCATCGAAGCGACTTCGGTTTTCCAGCGGCGTGAATCCGCGAATCGCGAGTACATGCGGTAAAGATCTCCGGCAAAAAGAGCCGCCTCGTCCCCTCCGGTGCCTGCTCGGATCTCTAAAAACGCGCTTCGACTGTCTGCTGGATCCTTCGGAAGCAACTGACCCTTTATTCCGTCTTCGAGTTTATCGATTTTTTCGCTCAATTCCTCTAACTCAGCCTGGGCGAGGTCGCGCATCTCCCCGTCGGCATCCGATAATAGCTGCTTTGCCTCATCAAATTGCCGCAAAGTTCGATGGTATTCACGAATATTCACAACAAGCGGAGTTAGCTCTTTGAGCTGTTTTAGGAGAGGCATGGAGGCAGAGGGATCCATCGCCACGGAGGGATCGGCCAATTTAGCCTGCAAGGATTCAAGCTTGTGAATGAAGCTATCTAAGTTCTTTATCATTAATTTCTTAAGCCATCATATAAGAAGAAACTTAACGGTGCACTTAATGCCTAAACACACTAAACTACTATTATTCAATGCCCTGAGAAGAACAAATATCTCAATTTGCTGATTCTGCTCAGCTTAAGTTGATGCGTAAATATAGCAAAATTCTATTCTACAAACAAGAATTCTTTAAGAATCTTCGACTGGGTGAAGCTTCAATCAGACAATACTGCTTATCCACACCACTTACATAAGACGCTATAATACAATAAAATATAATATGATTAATAACGTAGCATTAACCATGGATTGGCTTGTTTAATATTCGAGAATGATGTGGAATTGCGTGATAAAAAAGTCCCACGAAATCGACGAGTACTATTGACTCATGGAGTCTCGTGTGCTATATTAGGCTACACAGAGATGTAAAGCAATACATCCGGTTTTCTTAGAGTTTCTTTTAATCCAAATAGTGGGTCACCTTTCGTAAATCAACGTGACCGGAGGACTAAATGAAGAAGATTATTACAGCTATCGTTCTCGCAACTTTCGTTTTCGGGCTAAGTGGCGTATCCTTTGCATCGCTCAGCTTCGATAGCGATCCGGTGTATGTGAATCCTGAGGGCATTGGCGACTTCACACCTGTGGTTCCTCCTCAGCCGAAGAAGAAACTGTCGGATTTTACCCCAGTTGTACCTCCGCAGCCGAAGAAGAAGCTGTCGGATTTCACGCCTGTGGTACCTCCACAGCCGAAGAAGAAGCTGTCGGATTTTACCCCGGTTGTCCCCCCGCAGCCAAAAAAGAAATGAGATAGTTGAAGTCCGAGTAGACCAACGTTTACTTTTAGATTCTAAAACCCGGCTTCAACAAGCCGGGTTTTATGTTTATTGTCATTGCCTATGCGATCGGAATCATTACTGTACTGTGGTATACACTGTACTTTCTTCCGTACGCAGAATACACACAAACTCTTAGTTTCACACTGAACATTGTCCAGTGGGGAATTGTGTCGCTCCTGAGCTTCCTGACCTTCCGTCAGGAACAGCATTACAGGAGCATTTTTTTTCAATTCTGGATCTTTTTTGCGATCTTGGCGCTGGCTGCTCCGAGTATATATCACTTTCAATACTGGAGTGAATCGAACGGAGGGGTAATCGCATATGTCTTACATTCGTCGATTCTATGTCGATTCCTCCTTGCCTGGATAGTCATCAATATTCTGATCACATACGTTTTTCGAGATGAAAAGCGGATAGTTGTGAATGCTATAACTGCACTGGTTGTTTTGCCCCTTTGTCTCTGGTTCTTTTGGCCCTATTGGTGGTCACCTGAAGCAGTGATTTCAATCTCGCCTGACGGTGTTCCTGTCGCAAACTATCATCCTTTAACGATTTCAGCAATCTGGGTCAACAGCCTTTCTTTACTCGTTCTTCTGGCATTCTTTATGCACAAACTGAAGACGGATAAACCGATAGGTGCATATGCCGATACGTTAATGGCTTTGCTGGGATTGCTTCTGGCGATAGATCTGGTAGAGTCGATTACGGCTGTAACGGATATCAAGCTTCTCAGCATCTCACAATGGGCTTACGGCTTTATTGCCGCTTCGATGATCGTTACACTGTTGCTGAGACTGAAATTTAAATCACAAACAATCGCGGATTACTATGAGTCCCAATGCATATCTGACAACCCTGATATTGATCGGCGCGTCGGGAGTTTTGACCGCCTTATTATACGGTGTTTTTTTAATCCGGAAAAGGTTGGCAAGGAAGTATTCCTTGGCACCGGTCGGAAGAAAATGAAGGTTAGAAGAACGCCTGCCAGAATTTCAAGAACTTGAATGCGAGATAGACGAGGCGATTCTTACGGAATCGTGAAGGCCACGGAGCTATGAAAATGAACAAGAACTGGATGGAGAGCCGCTACACCTTAGGCTCGATCGTTGCCCGCAGCAATGCGATGACGCAGATCATGCCTGAAGCTCAGAAAGCGGCGAACGACAGTACACGGCTATTGATAGTCGGTGAGATCGGTGTCGGGAAAAAGACATTGGCTCGTGCCATCCATTACAGTGGAAATCGAGCCAAGAAACCGTTTGTTTCGATTCCATGTGAACGCTTGACTCCCGACAGTGTGGACAGAATCCTCTTCGGTGATAATAGCTCTTCAGGCATTCTTGAAGAAGCGGCGGAAGGCACACTCGTGCTGTCCGGCCTTGAGGATCTTGGACCGATTGCTCAGGATCGCATTCTGACTGTCCTGCGTGAAGAATCAGCACAGGACAAAGAATGCGAATCCCGTTTGTGTAATATTCGGATGATTGCGACAGCGAACGTCGAAGAGTTCGCACAAGTCCTCGCAGATGGATCTTTCCTCGTTGAGCTTCACGAGCTGTTGTCGGAAGCAACGATCGAGATGCCCGCCCTCGAGCAGCGGGAAGCGGATCTGCCGTACCTTGTGAATGACATCTTGAAGGAATTCGCGGTCCGTGAACGGATCGAGACTCCGTCGGTTCCCTTCCATTACATGGATCTTCTGACGAAAGTCGCCTGGCCCGAAAATGCGCGGCAGCTCCGTAATCATCTGGAAAGTGTCATGGCGCTTTCCGAAGGCAACTTTGATCCCGAGATTCTGCTGGCTCACTTCGAAGAGATCGAAGCTCCGCAGACCATCCGCGCCGCGGTTCACAATCTGTTGTCCAAGCTCAATGGCGAGTCCAATCTTGCTTCGGCAATGAACAGCTAAGACAATCAAATATCGAGATAGAAACGCCGGTACAATCATGTATCGGCGTTTTTTTATTCTTATCCCCCCCTGTTTCGTCGAAGACAATTGAAAGCAGACGGGAGTGTTTTTCTCATTCCCCCCCGTTTAGTCGAAGACAAACGGGGGGGTAGGGGGGGGGTACTCTTCCTCCGAGGCTTATCGTCCCCGATCTCCCTCCAAGCCCTGTCCTCGATTGAATTGAATATCATGCCGCGCCCGTCTTTCGTAGGGGCACACAGCTGTGTGCCCTTTTCCAGAAACCTTGTCCTGTAGTGGTGCGAGTCTTCATCCCCCCCGTTTAGTC